>NZ_BAAHAA010000005.1:0-209740 GCF_054777915.1 Nocardioides marmoraquaticus
CAGCGCGCCGAGCGTGCCGCCGCGCGGTCCGAGCGCGCCGCTGCCCGCGCGCGCGTCGCGCTGGCACGCGCGCTCTGAGCGCCGACGCCAGGTCGTCCGAGAAAGCACGGCCCCGGCAGGACGTCGTCCTGCCGGGGTCGTGCTGCGTCCCGGGACCGACGCGGCGCCGCGGGGCTACCGTGGACCGGTGGATCCCGTGGTGTGCGACTTCTGCGGCGCGACGGCGCCGGACGAGGTGCCGCCGCTGACGTGGACGACCGCGATCGAGGACGGCGCCCTGCGCCGCTTCTGCGACACCTGCTCGCGCACCCACCTGCGCTCGATGGAGGGCAAGCTCGACTCGGCGTGGTGGTGACCGTCGATCAGTCGGCGAAGCCGGGCAGCGACTCCTCCAGGATCCGCCGGAACGGCACTGTGGCACCGAGCTGGCTCAGCACGCCGACGGCTCCGGCGAAGGTGCGGTGGATGAGCATGTACGACGGTGGCAGGTTGAGGCGGACCATGGTGGCGTAGGCGTCGCTGCGGGGGTCGTTGACCCGCTGGAACTGCTCCTGCATCCACTCGCGGGAGAAGGTGAACTCCTCGTGCCCGGCAGGGTCGATGAAGGGGCCGAGGTAGGTGCGCACGGCCTGCGGGTCGATGCGGACCTTGTCGCGGATGAAGCCCTCGGCGCGCAGCGCGGCCACGAAGTCGTCGTAGTCGTCGGTCAGCGCGATGCGCACCAGCGAGCCGATCGAGCGGGGGAGCCCGCCCTCGGGGAGCCGGGCGACGGCGCCGTAGTCGAGCACGCCGAGGCGCCCCAGCGACCCGTCGTCACCGTCGACGAGCCGGAAGTTGCCGGGGTGCGGGTCGGCGTGCAGCAGGCCGGTGCGGCGCGGGGCGTCGAGGGCGAAGCGGACCATCAACGTGCCGTAGTGGTCGCGCTCGGCCTGGGTGCCGTCACGGATGACGTGGGCCAGCGACGCGCGGCTGTCCATCCACTCGGTGACGAGCACCGTGCCGGACGTGGCGACCACGTCGGGCACCACGATGGTGTCGTCGTCGGCGTACTCGGCGGCGAACACGCGCTGCGCCTCGGCCTCGAGCTCGTAGTCGAGCTCCTCGAGGGCGCGCTCGCGCACCTCCTCGACGAGCCGCTTGACGTCGAGGCCGGGTGCGAGGGGGCCGAGACCCCGCGCCACGCGGGAGAGCTGCCGCAGGTCGGAGGCCATCGCCTCGGCGGAGCCGGGGTACTGCACCTTGACGGCGACCTCGCGCCCGTCGACCCACCGGCCCTTGTGCACCTGGCCGATCGAGGCGGCCGCGGCAGGCACCGGGTCGAGCTCGACGAGCCGCTGCCGCCAGTCGTGGCCCAGCTCACGGCCCAGGATCTCGCGCACCGTGATGGTCGGCATGGGCGGTGCGGAGTCCTGCAGCCGGGTCAGCTGCTCGCGGTACGGCGCTGCCAGCTCCTCGGGCAGCGCGGCCTCGAAGATCGACATCGCCTGGCCGAACTTCATCGCCCCGCCCTTGAGCTCGCCCAGGGTGCGGAACAGCTGCTCGGCGGTGCGCAGCTGCACCTCGCTCAGCACCGCTTCGGCCGGTGCGCCACCGAGGCGCTTGCCGAGGCCGAGCGCCTGCCGGCCGGCGTAGCCCAGAGGAAGCGCGGCGAGCCGTGCCGTACGACGCGCGGCGCGGCGCGGCAGCTCGGTCATGCCTCCATGGTGCCCGACGGGCGGGCACCGGATGCGCGGGTCGGCCCACCCGTCTCGTCGCCCGGCTCGTCGTACGCCGCCCAGCCGCACCCGCAGCCCGGGTGGCGCAGCCAGGTGCGGGTGACCGGGGTGCCGGAGCGGGGGTGCCAGGTGAGGGTCGCCGACCACGTCGCCGGTCGGCGTTCGCCTCGCTGCAGCAGCGCGAGGTCGCGCAACGCCCAGCTGGTCACCAGGCCGGCGAGCACCGGGTCGGTGTCGTCGGGCCGGGCTGCGCGCGAGGCCGCCGCGTAGCGGGTCAGCACGGCGAGGTGGTCGGGGTCGTCGGTCGTGAGGTGGGCGTCGACGCAGCGCAGGCAGGCGGTGCGTCCCGGCACGACGAGCGGACCGAGCCGGGCGCCGCCGTCGACCAGCGTCAGCACCAGGTGCGGCACCCCGTCGCGCACCAGGGGGTCGAGGACGGTCCGGTCGGGCTCGCCGAGCCCCAGCACGAGCACCGCGTCGGGACGGCTCGGCACCCGCCGGAGCGGGGGTGAGGGTCCGTCGAGCAGCGGGTCGAGCTCGACGGGCCAGGAGGCGTCGGGTGGCGAGGTGCGCAGGCCCAGCCGCGTCGCGGGCGGGGGCTCGCTCGGCACGAGCAGGCCGCGCTCGGCGAGCCGGTCGAGCAACGGTGCGGGCGCCGCGGGGGCGGCATCGCCGGCGCCGGCGCCGTCGTCGTCGAGCTCCGCGCCCAGCTGCTCGAGAAGGCGCTCGGTGCCGGGCCGGCGCGGCAGCACCAGCCGGCGCTCGGGGTGCAGGCCGACCTGGAGCAGGTCACGACCGCGCCGCACCACCCGGAGGCCGGGGGCGAGACGCACGGGCGCGGGATCGACGAGGGGAGCGCGACGGGCCGAGGACACGGCCGTCACGGTAGGCGGCGTCGACCTCGCTCGCCGACGTCGTCCACAGGCTCCGCCGGGGTCAGGCCTTGCCGAGGATGCGGTTGAGGTTGGTGCCGCAGACGGGACACACGGCCTTGGCCATGCGGGTGCCCTTGTCGTTGACCTTGACCTCGCCGTCGGCCTCGCGCTTGTCCTTGCACTTGACGCAGTAGAACTCGCCGCTCCAGGTCTCGGACATCGTCGACTCCTCGGTCGCAGGTGGTGCCCGGGGACCCGGGCTGCTCGCGAGGCTAGTCCACCGGGGCGCCCGGACCGCCGAGGAAGCGCCGTACCTCCACGGGCGCCGTGGTGACCGGCCGGTAGCCTCCGGCCATGCCGACCCAGCCGCCGACCGAGCCCGCTGCCGCCCCCGAGACCCACCTGCGCGTCGAGCGACCCGCCGACGGCGTGGTCCGGCTCGTGCTCGACAACCCGGGCCAGCGCAACGCGATGTCGGCGGCGATGACGTCGGCCTGGGTCGAGACGGTCGCGGGGCTGCGCGACGACCGGTCCGTGCGGGTCGTGGTCGTCACCGGCGAGGGCCCCGCCTTCTGCTCGGGCGGCGACACGAGCTGGATCGCGAGCGAGCCCGACGCCCCCGTCGACGCGCTGCGCACGCGGATGATGGCGTTCTACCGGGCCTGGCTGTCGGTCCGCTCCCTCGAGGTGCCGACCATCGCCGCGGTCAACGGGCCCGCCATCGGAGCCGGGCTGTGCCTCGCGCTGGCGTGCGACCTGCGCTACGTCGGTGAGGGCGCGCGGCTCGGTGCGCCCTTCGTGCGCCTCGGCATGAACCCCGGCATGGCCGCGACCCACCTGCTGCCCGACGTCGTCGGGCCGGCGGTGGCCCGCGAGCTGCTGCTCACCGGTCGGGTGGTCGACGCCGAGGAGTCGGTGCGCATCGGGCTCGCCACGCGGGCGTACGCCGCCGACGCCCTGCAGGACGAGGTGCTCTCGATCGCCGAGCAGGTCGCAGCCACCGCACCGGTGCCGAGCCGCTACACCACGCTGGCGCTGCGCGAGGGCCACCGCGACCTCGAGGCGTGCCTGCAGTGGGAGGCGCTGGCGCAGCCGGTCACGCTCGCCACCGACGACCTGCAGGAGGGCATCGCGGCCTCGCGCGAGCGGCGTACGCCGCGCTTCACCGGCCGGTAGGCACCGGCCGGGTCAGTCGGACGCGCCGCGCTGCTCGAGCAGGATCTCCTCGAGACGCGGCACCAGGCTGCGGACGAGGTCGGTCTTCTCCAGGTAGCCGTGCGCTCCGGCCGCCAGCGCACCGCGCCCTGCCGTCTCGAAGGGGAACCCGGAGAGCATGACGACGGTCGCCTCCGGCGCGGCCTCGCGGATGAGCGGCAGGGCCTCCATGCCGTCCATCACCGGCATCGCGATGTCGAGCAGCACGAGGTCGGGCTGGTGCTCGCGGGCCTCGTCGACGGCCTGGCGGCCCTCGGCGGCGGTGCTGACGACCCGCCAGCCGCTGGCGGCGCGCTTGAGCACCATGGTGATCAACGCGCGCAGGTCGTCGGAGTCGTCGACCACCAGCACGGCGAGGTCGTCGGTGGCGGTGGTCACGGGGTCTCCTCCCCGACGCGGGCGGGATGGCTCCGCAGGGCCTCGCCGGCGCGGAGGTTGCCGTCGGACGACAGCTGGCCGATCCACTGCCGGGCGTGCTCGCTGGTGCGGCTGACGACGCGGCGGGCGAAGTCGAACTGCTGGAGGTCCATCGCCATCTCGGCGGCGACGAGGCCCTGCACGATGGTGTCGTTGACCTCGATCGCGACCTGCTGCCGCTCGCTGCGGGCGGCCTCGTCGGCGATGCGGCCCTCGAGGGTCTTCTGCATCGTCAGGTCGGTGAACACGACGCAGCGCAGCTCGACCTCGCCGCCCTCGACGTCGGTGGCGGTGACGAGGTACGGCGTGCTGGCACCGTCGGCAGCGGGCAGCAGGATCTCGCCCCGCCGGGCCGTCTCGCCCCGGGCGCCGAGCACCTGCGTCAGCACCGGGAGCTGGTCCACGGGCACGAAGTCGACGAGGTCGCGCCCGACCATGTCGGTCGGCGAGGAGCCGAGCACCTGCGCGATCCGGGGGTTGGCGTAGAGCACGACGCCCTGCTCGGACACGGTCAGCGCGCCCTCACCCATGCTCTCGACGATGACCCGGTAGGGGCGGTCGGCCGAGGCAAGGGTGTAGACCTCGGTGCTGCCGTCGTCGGCGGGGTCGCCCACGACCAGCGCGTCGAGCCCGCCGCCCACCTCGGCGAGGGCACGCCGCAGGTCGGTGACCAGCGCCTGCAGCTCCTCGACCGCGAGGTCGTCGGTCTCGTCGCTCACGCCCCGCCGCCCGGGGTGAGCTGCAGGCCGACGAGCACCTTCTCGGTGTCGGAGAGGTCGCCGATGATCTTGCGGACCGGGTCGGGCAGGGTGCGCACGAGCGTGGGCACGGCCACGATGCCGTCGCGACGGGCGGCGGCCGGGTCGGCGAGCAGGTCGATGACGTGGACGCGGTAGCGGTCGGGCAGGTGCTCGTCGCACACGCGGCGGAGGTTCTCGATGGCGCGCACGGACCGGGGCGACTGACCGGCGACGTAGAGCCGCAGCTCGTACTCGGTGGAGCCGGCGCCCGCGGGACTGGCGGAGGGCTCGCTCGTCACGGCGCCCCCTGGGTGCGCCGGTCGGCCTGCTCGCGGCGGTCGTGGGCGCGGGCGCTGGCGGCGGCGTGCTCCGCCTGCTCGAGCTCGGAGAGCTCGTCGTGCTCCGACTGGAGCTCGGCCTGCAGCGCCTCGATCTGCGCCCGCAGGGCCGACGTACGACGTGCCAGCGCGCGCCGGCGTCGGTGGGTCTCCTCCTGCTCGGCGACGCGAGCCGCCTCCGTCTTCGCGAGGTGCTCCTCGCGGGCAGAGCCGGTCAGGACGCCCTCGGGCCCGACGAGCACGTCGACGAGCTGCGGCCCGTCGGAGCCCAGCACGAACTCGCGCACCTGGTTGGAGTGCGCGGTGCCGCGGCTCTTGATGACGAACATCAGCCGGTTGCGCTCGCCGTTGCTCTCGTGGTTGCGCAGCAGCAGCCAGCTGTCGACCAGCGACGACATCCCGAGCTCGCCGGTGGAGTCACCCCCGCCGAGCAGCGTCATGACGCCGGTGATGCCGCGGCTCTTGAGCAGGTCGATGTCGCGGGCGAGCACCGAGGTCAGCTCGCCGTCGGTGCCGCCACTGTGCTGCAGGCTGACGACGGCGTCGAGGACCACGAGGCGGGGCTCGTGCTCGTCGACGAGCCGGTGCAGCTGCGAGAGGTGCTCCTCGAGGCCGAAGGCCGTGGCGCGCACCGAGTGGATGTGGAGCAGCCCCGCGTCGATCCAGTGCTGCAGGTCGAGGCCGATGGAGCGCATGTTGCGCACCATCTGGCGGGGCGACTCCTCGAAGGAGATCAGCAGGGCCGCCTCGCCCGACTGGCAGGAGGCCACGGCGATCGAGGCGCCGATGCTGCTCTTGCCGGTGCCTGCGGAGCCGCTGATGAGGCACGAGGTGCCGCGGAAGAAGCCGCCGCCGAGCATCTCGTCGAGGGCCGGCACGCCCGTCGAGATGCGGTCGTCGGACGCCTCGTAGTCGAGGCCCAGGGTCGACAGCGGCAGCACGCTGATGCCCCGGTCGGTGATGAGGAAGGGGTACTCGTCGGTGCCGTGCAGCGAGCCGCGGTACTTGGTGATGCGCAGGCGTCGGGTCGAGCTGCCGTTGTCGACGCGGTGGTCGAGCACGACCACGCAGTCGGAGACGAACTCCTCGATGCCGATGCGGGTCAGCTGGTCGGCGGCGCCGCCGCGCTCGCCGGTGATGACGACGGTGAGCTCGCGCTCCTTGAGCCACCGGAAGAGCCGGGTCAGCTCGCTGCGCACCACGGCCGTGCTGGGCAGGGCGGCGAAGAGCACCTCGAGGGTGTCGAGCACGACGCGTTTGGCGCCGATGGAGTCGACGGCCAGCTGCAGCCTCAGGAAGAGACCTTCGAGGTCGTACTGGCCGGCCTCGACGAAGTCGGCCGGGTCGAGCTCGAAGGCGTCGATGACGAGCAGGCCGTCGGCCTCCATCGTCGGCAGGTCGTAGCCGAGCGAGGCGACGTTGGTGGCGATGTCGGGGGCCAGCTCCTCGAAGGCGAGCAGGACGCCCGGCTCGCCGTGGTCGAGCGCGCCCCGCACCAGGAACTCGATGCCGAACAGCGTCTTGCCGGCGCCGGCCGAGCCGGCCACCAGCGTCGGTCGGCCGCGCGGTAGTCCGCCGCGGGTGACGTCGTCGAACCCGGTGATGCCGGTCGGCGCCTTCTCCAGCGGTGCCACTCCCTGCACGGAGCCGGTCACGCGTCACATCCTTCGCTCGAAGCACATCCTGCACGGCGGAGTCTGCCAACGACTGCGCACCCGCGGGGGCGAATAACGAGACGCGCCCGAGAAAACCAGTCGGGGCTCCCGAGGCCACCAGCGCACTTGCCTTCCCCTTGCGAATGCGGCGGTGACCGTCGGGAGCCCCTGTGGCCCGAACGCTAGGGGCCAGCGCCGTGCGGGTCAATGCGCAGGTCGGCCCGACCTGGACCACCCGACCTGGACCACGCGACCTGGACCACCCGTCCCGTCGGACCACCGGCCAGGTCCCGTCGACGTCGCTCGTCGTGCACCGGCTGTGGACGACCCTGTGGACGAGGTTGGGGACGGCTGTGGACGCAGGGGTGCGGCCCTGTGGAGCGACGACGCCCGGCTGTGGACGCGACGCCGCCCCGTGTGGCTGTCGGTCCGGCGGAGCAGACTGACCCCGTGCCCCCTCCGTCGTCGTCGCCGCCGTCGTCGTCACCGTCGCCCGGGTCCGAGACCGCCCTCGGTCCCGTGGCGGCCCTGCGTCGCATCGCCTTCCTGCTCGAGCGCAGCCGCGCGGAGACCTACAAGGTCAAGGCGTTCCGGAGCGCGGCCGCGACGGTGCTGCCGCTCGGTGACGAGCTGGCCGAGCGGGTGGCGGCGGGCACCCTGCGGGAGCTGCCCGGCATCGGCGCGTCGACCGCGGAGGTGATCGAGGCAGCGGTGCGGGGCGAGGTCCCGGCGCGACTGGCGAAGCTGGAGCGCGAGGTGGGCGGGCCGCTGGTCGAGGGCGGCGAGCGGGTGCGGGCCGCCCTGCGCGGCGACCTGCACAGCCACAGCGACTGGTCCGACGGCGGCTCGCCGATCGAGGAGATGGCCTTCACCGCGCTCGAGCTCGGCCACGACTACCTCGTGCTGACCGACCACTCGCCCCGGCTCCGGGTGGCCAACGGCCTGTCCGCCGCGCGCCTGGCCCGCCAGCTCGACGTCGTGGACGCCGTCAACGAGCACCTCGGCGCGAGCGCGGGCACCGACGGGTTCCGGCTGCTGAAGGGCATCGAGGTCGACATCCTCGACGACGGCAGCCTCGACCAGACCGACGAGATGCTGGCGCGCCTCGACGTGCGCGTCGCGTCGGTGCACTCCAAGCTCGCCATGGACGCGGGGCCGATGACCCGACGCATGGTCAACGCCGTGCGCCACCCCCTGACCAACGTCCTCGGGCACTGCACCGGCCGCCTCGTCACCGGCAACCGCGGCACGCGGCGGCAGTCCGAGTTCGACGCCGAGGCCGTCTTCGCGGCGTGCGTCGACAGCGGCACCGCCGTCGAGGTCAACGCCCGGCCCGAGCGCCGCGACCCCCCGACCG
This sequence comes from Nocardioides marmoraquaticus, assembly GCF_054777915.1. Taxonomy (NCBI): domain Bacteria; kingdom Bacillati; phylum Actinomycetota; class Actinomycetes; order Propionibacteriales; family Nocardioidaceae; genus Nocardioides; species Nocardioides marmoraquaticus. The sequence goes on from NZ_BAAHAA010000005.1 coordinate 8,313, forward strand.
ACCTGCTGCGGCTGGCGGTCGACATGGGCTGCCTGTTCTCGATCGACAGCGACGCCCACGCCCCCGGCCAGCTCGACTTCCAGGTCTACGGGTGCGCCCGCGCCGAGGAGGTCGGTCTCGACCCCGACCGCATCGTCAACACGTGGCCGCGCGAGCGGCTGCTCGCCTGGGCGACGCCGTGAGCGGCGACGCCACGGCGGCCGGTCGTCCCGAGGTGGAGGTACGCCGCTCCGCCCGCCGCAAGCGCACCGTCTCGGCCTACCGCAAGGACGGTCGCGTCGTCGTGCTGCTGCCCGCGCGGCTGAGCCGCGCCGAGGAGGAGCGGTGGGTCGAGCGGATGCTGGAGCGGCTCGAGCGCTCGGAGCGCCGCCGACGACGCACCGACGCCGACCTCGACGCGCGTGCCGACCGGTTGGCAGCGGCGTACCTGCCCGCCGGCGTCCGTCCGACCTCGGTGCGCTGGGTCGCCACCATGACCACCCGCTGGGGGTCGTGCACCTCCGGCACCGGTGAGATCCGGCTCAGCGACCGGCTGCGCACCATGCCGACGTGGGTGCAGGACTACGTGCTCGTCCACGAGCTGGCCCACCTGGTGCACCCCGACCACGGGGCCGACTTCTGGGCCCTGGTCAACGGCTACCCGCGCGCCGAGCGGGCCCAGGGCTTCCTCGACGGCGTCAGCCACGCCGAGCGCGAGGCGCAGGGCGCGGTCGACTAGCGGGCGCGCGCGAGGTCGACGAGCTCGAGCACGTCGGGGTCGTCCGTCGGCAGGTCGTCGGCCGGCCACCAGCGCAGCGCGAGCGACTCCTCGTTGACCACCGGCACCACCTCGCCGGCGGCCCGGGCGACGAAGCGGACGTCGAGGTGGTCGACCGGACCGTCGGGGGAGCAGAACCCCACCTCGTGCCGCGACAGCTGCACCGGCTCCGGGTCGAGCGCGAGCCCGCCGAGACCGGACTCCTCGGTGGCCTCCCGCAGCGCCGCGGCCGCGAGCGACGCGTCACCGGGCTCGAGGTGGCCGCCGAGCTGGAACCAGCGCCGGGCCTTGGCGTGCAGCTGCAGCAGCACCTGGCCGCCGTCGGGGGAGAGCACCAGCGTGCTCGCCGTCAGGTGGGCCGGGACGCAGGAGCGCCAGGTGCCGTCGGGGTGCGCGTCGAGGTGGGCGACGTACGCCGCTCGCAGTGCTTCCTGCTCCGGGCCGGGCGCGTGCCAGCCCGCGAGCAGCGTCCGCGACCGGTCGTGCAGGCTCACCGACCGTCGGTGTCGCTGGTCGTGCCGCCCTCACCGGTCTCGTCGCCCTGGTCGTCAGCGGTGTCGTCACCGGGCACCTCGCCCAGCAGCTTGCCGAGCTCGCGGTCGAAGTCCTCGTCGGAGATCTCGGGCACCTCGCCCATGTGCTCGCGGAAGCCGAGCGGGTCGTCGAGGTCGGCCGCGGTGGGCAGCAGGTCGGGGTGCGCCCAGACCGCGTCGCGTGCCTCCTGGCCCTGCCGGGTGCGCAGCGAGCCCCACAGCGTGGAGGCGTCGCGCAGCCGCCGGGGCCGCAGCTCGAGGCCGACCAGCGCGGCGAAGGTCTCCTCGGCGGGGCCACCGGCCGCGCGGCGGCGACGGATCGCCTCCTGCATCCTGCCCGCGGCGGGCATCCGCTCGGCGGTCGCGAGGCCGACGACCTCGTCGACCCAGCCCTCGACCAGCGCCAGGATCGTCTCGAGGCGCGCCAGCGCCGCCTGCTGCTGCGGCGTCTGCTGCGGCTCGAACAGCCCGCCCTGCAGGGCCTCCTGGATGGCCTCCATGTTGGACGGGTCGAGGTTGCCCATGGCCTGCTCGATGCCGGACACGTCGATGGTCACGCCCCGGCCGAAGTCCTCGACGGCCGAGATGAGGTGCTGGCGCAGCCAGGGCACGTGCGCGAACAGCCGCTGGTGGGCGGCCTCGCGCAGTGCGAGGTAGAGCAGCACGTCGTCCTCGGTGACGTCGAGCCCGCTCGCGAACACCTTGACGTTGGCGGGCAGCAGCGCGGCGGTGCCGGCGGGACCGAGGGGCAGCCCGATGTCGCTCGCGCTCAGCACCTCGCCGGCGAGCCCGCCGAGGGCACCGCCGACCTGGCTGCCGAACATCGCACCGCCGGCCTTGCCGAGCATGCCGATCAGCGGCCCGGCCATCGCCTTGGCCTCCTCGGGCAGGGCGTTGCCCATCGCCCCGACGACGTGCTCGGCAACGGGCTCCACGAGGGTGCGCCAGACGTCGGTGGTCTTCTCGATCCACTCGGCGCGGCTCCAGGCCGCGGCCTGCGTGACGCCCGAGGGCAGCACGGTGGCGGTGTCGAGCCAGTGGTCGGCGAGCCGGACCACGTCGGCGACGCGGGCGCGGTCGGCGGCGTCGGGGCTCGGGTCGGGCTGCTGGGCGCAGGTGCGCCGGGCGACGTCGGTGGCGAGGGTCCAGTTCACGGGGCCGTCGTAGGGCGCCATCATCGCCTGCACCTGGGCCATCAGCGACGACAGGTCGGGCATCTGCCCGCCCTGGCCCGCGGCGCCCCCCAGACCACCGAGGCCGCCCATGGCGTTGAAGATCTGCTCGAACGGGGTGCCCTTGAAGGGGTTGTCACCGGGCTGGTCGCCGGGTCCGCCGGGAGTGTTGCTCATGGCACCACGGTAGCCGCGATCCCTGAACCGGACCTGAGCCGACCCGGCTCAGGTTCTGACGCCCCGCGCCGTCACGGCCTAGCCTGGCCGCGTGGCCGACGACACCCCTGCTCCCGCCGTGCGGCTGCTCGACCTGCGCGAGACGCCGCTCGACCCGGCAGAGGTGCTCGCCAGCGTGGCCGACCCGCACGCGGGCGGGGTCAACCTGTTCGTGGGGGTCGTGCGCGACCACGACGGCGGCGAGGCGGTCTCCCACCTCGACTACTCCGCCCACCCCACCGCGATCGACCGGCTCCGCGAGGTCGCCGAGGGCGTCGTCGCCGACTTCGACCTCGTCGCCGTCGCGGCGGTGCACCGGGTCGGGCGGCTGGCCATCGGCGACACCGCGGTGCTGGTCGCAGCCTCGGCGGCGCACCGCGGCCAGGCCTACGACGCCTCCCGCGCCCTGATCGATCGGCTCAAGGCCCAGGTGCCCGTGTGGAAGCACCAGGTCTTCGACGACGGTCGCGAGGAGTGGGTCGGCACCCCCTGAGGCCGTCACGATCGTCGTCCCGGTGCTGCCCGGCGCGTGTCCTGCCCGGTTGCCGGCCCGACAGAGGTCACCATGGGCGCGTGGAGATCATGCTGTGGTGGCTGCCCCCGGCGCTGGTGACGCTCGGCGCCATGCTCTGGGTCAGCTGGTACGGCCGGTCCCGCGACGAGGCGCCCGACCGCTCCGAGGCCGCCCAGGCCCGGATGGCGCAGGCCCTGGGCCGCGACCTGCCGCAGGGCGCGCGACGTACGACGACGCGCCCGCCGGACCGCAGCACCGGCATCGCCGTGCGCCCCAGCCAGCGACCGCTGCCGGGCGACGAGCGTCGCTCGGCCTGATCCGCCTCCGCGCCGGCACCTCGCGGACCGGGGTTGGGGCCGGATGAGAAGGTGACGCCATGATCGGCGGGACGGAGCGTCACCCTGGCGTCCCCGCGGACGGCCAGGCGGCGCAGCCGAGCCCCGGCCCTCGTCGACGTCGGCGCCTCGGCGCGTCGAGCTGGACCGTCGCCGTGCTGCTCGCCGTGGTGCTGCTCGCGCTGACCGGGTGGCAGGCGCTGCGCCAGCCGGTCCCGTACGTCACCTTCTCGCCCGGGCCGACCGTCAACGTGCTCGGCGACTCCGGCGACGAGCCCATCATCGAGGTCGAGGGGCGCCGGTCCTACCGTGACGAGGGCGCACTGCGCCTGGTCACGGTGGTCCCGAGCGGCCCGGGCAACCGGGTCGACCTCGTCTCCCTGCTGCGGGCGTGGATCGACCCGACCATCGACGTGCTGCCGTACGACGCCGTCTACCAGCCGCAGGACACCCGCTCGAGCGTGCGGGAGCAGTCCGCCGCCCAGATGAGCGGCTCGCAGGAGAACGCCGTCGCCGCGGCGCTCGACGCCCTCGACATCCGGTTCACCTCCGGCGTCGGCGTCTCGCAGGTCGACCCCGACGGCCCCTCGGCCGGCCGCCTGGAGCCCGGTGACCGCGTGCTCCGTGTCGACGGGGAGCCGGTGACGTCCACACAGGGGCTGATCGACGCCGTGCGCTCGCGGCCGGTGGGGTCGCAGGTCGAGGTCACCGTGCGGCGCGACGGCGAGACCGAGCGCGAGCGCATCACGACCGTGGCCGCCCCGGGCGGCCAGGAGGGCAGCGCCGTCCTCGTCGGGATCTCGCCCTGCTGCTACGACTTCCCGGTCGACGTGAGCCTCAACCTCGGCGAGAACATCGGCGGCCCGTCGGCCGGGATGATGTTCGCCCTGGGCATCTACGACGTGCTGACACCCGGCTCGCTGACCGGCGGCAAGGTCATCGCCGGCACCGGCGAGATCGACACCGAGGGTCGGGTCGGCCCCATCGGCGGCATCCGCCAGAAGCTCGTGGGGGCCCAGGACGACGGCGCCCGGCTCTTCCTCGTCCCCGGTGACAACTGCGCCGAGGCGCTCACCGGAGACTACGACCCCGACCGCATGCGCCTCGTCCGCGCCGACACCCTGCAGCAGGCCATCAGCGACGTCGAGGGCTGGGTCGCCGACCCCGACGCCGACCTGCCCTCGTGCGAGCCAGGAGGAGCCACGTGACCACCTCTCCCTCTCCCGAGAGTGCGGCCGACCAGCTGCGCACCTCCGTGCTGGAGGTCGAGCGGCACGCCGCCGCCGCAGGCTGGGACCGGCCCGCCCAGGTGTTCGCGCTCGTCGAGACCGCCGACCTGCTGCGCCGCGAGCCGCAGCTGGCCGCGGTGCTCGGTGTCGACGACGCCGACGCCGCCGGGCTGACCCCCGTCGAGCAGGAGGCGGCGGTCGACAGCCTCGAGGAGCTGCTGCCGACCATCGCCTGGCCCGACGAGGTCGCCGGCTGCGCCGTCGTCGTCGAGGCCACGACCGTGCCTCCCGACCGGGCCGCCGGGGCCGTGCCCGACGACCCCGAGAGCGCCGCCCGCTGGGCGGCCGAGCACCCCGACCGCGAGGAGGCGCGCGTGGTCGCGGGGGTGCTCCGCACCGGCGAGAGCTGGTGCGCCATCCGCCAGCGCGCCCACGACGACGACACCATGGTCATGAGCGGTGCCGACCTCGTCCCGTCGCTGCTCGACCTCCTCCACACCACGTTCGTCCCCGAGCCGGAAGGCCCCACCGATCCCGATGAGTGACTTCTTCGCCGACCAGCCGTCCGGCAGCGGGGGTGACGGGCGCTCGGGTCGACCGCAGACCGCCCCCCGGCCGCCCGGCCCCCGCCGCCCGGGGCCGCTCGCGCTGACCATCGTGGTCGTGGCCGGCCTCGTGGTCGCCTTCTCGATCTTCGCCGGCATCTGGACCGACCGGCTGTGGTTCAACAGCCTCGGCTACGGCTCGGTGTTCAGCACGCTGCTGTGGACCCGCGTCGGTCTCTTCGTGGCCTTCGGGCTGCTGATGGCGCTCGTCGTCGGGCTCAACCTCTGGTTGGCCTTCCGGTTCCGACCGTTGTTCCGCCCGGCCTCGCCCGAGCAGGCCAACCTCGAGCGCTACCGCGAGGTGGTCACCCCGCTGCGCCGCTGGCTGCTGGTGGGCGTCTCGCTGGTCTTCGGCATCTTCGCCGGCATCTCCGCGACGGGCACGTGGCGCACCTACCTGCTGTGGCGCAACGGCACCGACTTCGACCGGGCCGACCCGTTCTTCGGCCGCGACATCGGCTTCTTCGTCTTCGACCTGCCGTGGCTGCACTTCCTGGTCGACTTCTCGATGACCGCGGTCTTCATCGCGGCCGCCCTCGCCGTCGTCGTGCACTACCTCTACGGCGGCATCCGGCTGCAGAGCGGCGACAAGTTCACCCCCGCCGCCGTCGCGCACGTGTCGGTGCTCGCCGGTCTGTTCCTGCTGCTCAAGGGCGCCGACTACTACCTCGACCGCTTCGACCTGACCTCGCAGACCGGCGGGATCGTCACCGGCATGACCTACACCCGCGACAACGCGGTGCTGCCGGGCAAGACCATCTTGATGTTCGTCGTGATCATCTGCGCGGTGCTGTTCTTCGTCAACGTGCTGCGCCGCACCTGGCTGCTGCCCAGCGTCGGCCTGGCACTGTTCGTCGTCTCCGCCGTGCTGCTGGGTGCGGTGTGGCCGGGGCTGATGCAGCGCTTCCAGGTCCGCCCGAGCGAGCCCGACCGCGAGCGCACCTACATCGGGGAGAACATCAGGGCGACCCGGGACGCGTTCGGGGTCGCCGAGACCGAGACGACGTCGTACGACGCCAGCACCGACCTCACCGCGCAGGAGGTCGAGGAGAACCCCGCCGCGACCGAGGGCGTCCGACTGGTCGACCCCGAGCTGGTCTCGCGCACCTTCCAGCAGCTGCAGCAGGTGCGCGGCTACTACAGCGTGCCCGAGGTGCTCGACGTCGACCGCTACGAGCTCGACGGCCAGCAGCGCGACGTCGTCGTGGCGGCCCGCGAGCTCGACCAGTCGGGCCTGCCGGAGAGCCAGCAGACCTGGTCCAACCTCCGCACCGTCTACACCCACGGCTACGGCCTGATCGGCGCCTACGGTAACCAGAGCGCGGCCGCCGACGAGACCAACGACGCCGACGGTGCGCCGGTGTGGGCCGAGGAGGACCTCCCGCCCCGCGGCGCCATCAGCGAGAAGCAGCCCGACGGCTCCTACCAGGCGCGCATCTACTTCGGCGAGAACTCGCCGGAGTACTCCATCGTCGGCCAGCCCGAGGGCTCCGACAGCGACATCGAGCTCGACATCCCGACCGGTGGCACCGACACCGACGAGGGCACCACCAACACCTACGACGGCGCCGACGGCGTCGGCGTGGGCAACATCTTCAACAAGCTGCTCTACGCGGTGAAGTTCGGCGACGCCAACATCGTGCTGTCGTCACGCGTCAACGAGAACAGCAAGATCCTCTACGACCGCAGCCCCCGCGAGCGGGTGCAGAAGGTCGCCCCGTGGCTGACTGTCGACTCCGACGCGCTGCCGACCGTCGTCGACGGCCGGATGGTGTGGGTGCTCGACGGCTACACGGTCAGCGACAAGTACCCGCAGGCCGAGAAGAACTCGCTGCAGGACATGACCAGCGACGCCATCAACCCGCAGACCCAGTTCGCCACGCTGCCGACCGACCAGATCAACTACATGCGCAACGCGGTCAAGGCGACCGTCGACGCCTACGACGGCACCGTGACCCTCTACGAGTGGGACGAGTCCGACCCGGTACTGCAGACCTGGGCGAAGGCCTTCCCCGGCGTCGTCGAGCCGCGCTCCGACATCCCCGAGGAGCTGCTCGCGCACATGCGCTACCCGCAGGACCTCTACAAGGTGCAGCGCGAGATCCTCGCCCGCTACCACGTGCTCGACCCGCGCACGTTCTACGAGGCCAGCGACGCCTGGGCCGTCCCGTCCAACCCGGTGGAGGCGCGCTCGACGAACAAGCAGCCGCCGTACCGGCTCTCGGTCACGCGCCAGGGCCAGGACGACCCGACGTTCTCCCTGACGTCGGTCTACACGCCCAACAACCGCCAGAACCTCGCGGCGTTCATGTCGGTCGGCGCGGACGCCTCCGACCCAGACACCTACGGGCAGTTCGAGATCCTGCGGCTGCCGAGCAACACCCAGGTGCCGGGTCCGTCGCAGATCGCCAACCAGTTCAACAACGAGCCCAAGGTCGCGACGGCGCTGCGCCCCTTCATCCAGGGCAACGCCGAGGTCGAGTACGGCAACCTGCTCACGCTCCCGGTCGGCGGCGGCCTGCTCTACGTGCAGCCGCTCTACACCGTCCGCTCCGGTGGCGACGGCGCCTACCCGCTGCTGCGCTACGTCGTGGCGTCGTTCGGTGACGAGGTCGGCATCGGCACCAACCTGGCCGCGGCGCTCGAGGACGTGCTCGGGTCGTCCGGCAGCGACACCCCCGCCCCCGACGACGACGGCGGCGACAGCGGCGGTGACTCCGGCGGCGAGACCCCGGCCGACCCGGGTGAGCCGCTGCCGGTGGGTGCGCTGCGTCTGCTGCAGCAGGCCGACCAGAGGTTCGCCGAGGCCCAGCAGGCCCTGGAGGACGGCGACCTCAACGGCTACGCCCAGGCCGTCGACGAGGCCCGTGCCCTGGTCGACCGCGCCCTCCAGGCCGGCGGCACCGCCGGCGGTGGCGGCTCGGCCGCCGGCTCCGGGGGCGGCTCCGGGGCCGGCTCCGGGGGCGGCTCCGGAAACGGCGGGGGCGACGCCTCCGGCGGCTGACCTCCCCGACTGCTCGTGACGACGGGCCCGGCACGCCTCGTGCCGGGCCCGTCGTCGTACGGCGGGTGGCGGCGCCCGGTGCCCGGCTCGCGCCTTTCGAACGAAACGCTCCCGACACGCCGTGTCTGGAGGAGCGGGTCGGTCGGAAAGTCGCCGAGTGGGTGCGTTTCGTTCGAAAAGCCCGGGTGGCGCCTCAGTCGGCGTCGGCGAGCACGGCGGTCTCGGTCTCGCTGCTGCGGCCACGGAGGGTGACGGAGCCGTGGCGGGTCCAGTGGGCGGCCTCGTCGGCGTCGGCGGCCTCGACGGACGCCATGGCGACGAGGACCTTGCCGGGGGCGTCCTTGGCGAGCTCGGTGAGCCGGGCGGCGGCGTTCACGGCGTCGCCGATGACGGTGTACTCGAAGCGGCTCTCCTCGCCGACGTTGCCGGCGACGGCCTCGCCGGTCGAGACGCCGATGCCGGCGGCGACCTCGGGCACCTCCTCGGCGAGTCGGGCGGCCATGGCGCGGGCGGCGGCGAGGGCGCGGGTGGCGTGGTCGGGCATCTCGACGGGGGCGCCGAAGACCGCCAGCGCGGCGTCACCGATGAACTTGTTGACCAGCCCCTCGCGCTCGGCGACCTCGGAGACGACGACGCCGAAGAAGCGGTTGAGCAGGTCGACGACGTCGGCGGGGTCCTGCTCGTTGGCGATGGTGGTGGAGCCGACGATGTCGATGAAGAGCACGCTGACCTCGCGGGTCTCGCCGCCGAGCTCGACCTCGCCGCGGGAGGCCGCCTCGGCGACGTCGCGGCCGACGTGGCGACCGAAGATGTCGCGCAGGTGCTCGCGCTCGCGCAGGCCGCTGACCATCTGGTTGAACCCGGCCTGCAGCTGGCCGAGCTCGGAGCCGTCGTACACCTGCACCTCGCGCTCCAGCGTTCCCCGCTCGACCTCCTGCATCGCCTCGCTGACGGCGAGGATCGGGGCGACGACGGCGCGGGCGTTGAGCCAGGTCACGAGGGCGCCGAAGACGAGGATCACGGTGCCGAGCACGAGGATGATCACGGCCAGCCGGGTGCGGGTCAGGTCGGTCTCGATGCCGGTCAGCGCGAGCAGCGACACCACGATGAGACCGATGACGGGGGCGCCGGTGCCGAGGCCCCAGAACAACATCGTGCGGCGTCGTACGCCGAGCCGGCTCGCGCGCACGCGCTCGCCGCCCGAGAGCGCCCGCGCCGCGATCGGGCGCAGCACGAACTCGCTGAACAGGAACGCGATGGCCGTCACGACCACCGAGGCGATGCCGACGGTGAAGGCGGTGCTCAGCGCTCGCGCGGGCTGCACGGCGAGGGCGAGCCCGGTGAACAGGACGACCGCGATGCCCCACAGCGTCGCCTGCACCTTGGTGAGGAACCACGGGACGCCGAGCGCCTGCTCGCGCTGCTCCTGCGTGGGCTCCTCGTCGCGGGTGGCCCATCGCAGCGGCCGCAGCGCGCCGTACGTGCCGACCACGACGCCGATCGCGACCGCCACCGCGATGTAGACGGGCACAGCGATCGACAGCGAGACGACGGTGCCGACGGTCGCGGCCGGACCGGGGATGACGAGCGCCGACAGCACGAAGACCACGCCCGCGCCGATGAGGTTGGTGCTGACCAGCAGCACCGTCAGCAGCAGCTGGATCCGCACGCGCAGGCGGCGCGGCCGCTGCTCGGCGGGACCGAGCAGCACCGAGCCGTACGCCGGCTTCGCGTCGGCCGCGCTCACCTCGCCCCTCGCAGGCCCATCGCACCGCTCAGCTCCGGCGACCACGCCAGCGCGGCGTGCTCGCTCGCCCACCGGTTGAGTGCGGCGGCGACGTCGTCGGGGAAGGCCGCCATGCGGCGGGTGCCGTGGTCGACGTACGCCTCCAGCCCCTCGAGGCTGGCAGCGACGCGGCGCTCGCCGTGGTCGAGCAGGTAGGTCACGAGGTGCAGCATCCGCTCGTCGCGACCGACCACCCGCAGGTGCACCGACACCTCGGCGCCGACGAGCACCTCGCGGCGGTAGGTGAGGTACTGCTCCAGCGCGAAGACGTTGCCACCCCCCGCGCCGTCGGCCGCGAGCCCGAGGTCCTCGAAGAGCGTCCACTCGGCGTCGTCGAAGGTGCCGAGGTAGTGGCGCACGTTGAGGTGGCCGTTGGTGTCGACACGCTCGGCGGGGACGCGCAGCCGCGGCCCCGACGGCAACGCCAGGGCCTCCTCGTAGCTGGGGAGGGCACGCACGGACCACATCATGACGGGTCCGGCGTCGCGATCGTCCCGGTTCGCGGGGTGTGGCCCCCCGATTTGGCCCGCTCCCGCACCGGGCGGTAACGTGGGGTTCACCGACGCGGGGTGGAGCAGCTCGGTAGCTCGCTGGGCTCATAACCCAGAGGTCGCAGGTTCAAATCCTGCCCCCGCTACAAGATCCGAAGGCCCTCGCCACCACGGCGAGGGCCTTCGTGCTTCGCGGCGCGGCGCGGCCGTTAGCGTCGCGGCATGGCTGTCCCCGACTTCGTCGCCGACCTGCGCGCCCGCATCGGGCACGACCTGCTGTGGCTGCCGGGGGTGACCGCGGTCATCACGCGGGAGGGCGGAGAGGTGCTGCTGGTGAAGCGCTCCGACAACGGGGCGTGGACGCCGGTGACCGGGATCGTCGACCCCGGGGAGGAGCCGGCGGTCGCGGCGGTGCGGGAGGCCCGCGAGGAGGCGGGGGTCGAGATCACCGTCGACCGGCTGTCGCGGGTGGGGGTGACCGACGAGGTGACGTATCCGAACGGCGACCGGTCGGTCTACCTCGACCTCACCTTCGCGTGCACGTGGGTCGGGGGCGAGGCGCGGGTGGGCGACGACGAGTCGGTCGCCGTGCGCTGGTGCGCCCCGGACGCCTTCGACGAGCTCGACCCGCCGGTCGCCGCTCACATGCGCGAGCGGGTCGCGGCGGCGCTGGCCGACGAGGTCGCGACGCGATTCGTCACGGGGTGAGCGAGGGGCCGGTGGTCTCGACAGGCTCGACCACCGGAGCGAGGGCCCTCGACCACCGGAGCTAGGGGGTGCTCGACCATAGGCCCGGCTATGTCGAGCGACGTGCTTGACTTCGGGGCGTGAGCAGCACGATCGAGGCCGACTACCTGGTCGTCGGCGCGGGCGCGATGGGGATGGGGTTCGTCGACGCGCTGGTCGAGCTCGACCCGGAGGCGCGGGTGGTGCTGGTCGACCGCCGCGAGGGTCCGGGTGGGCACTGGCGGGCGGCGTACCCCTTCGTGCGGCTGCACCAGGCCTCCCAGTTCTACGGCGTGCAGTCGACGGTGCTGGGCGGCGGGCGGGTGCAGCAGGCCGGACCCGAGGCGGGCCTGCACGAGCGCGCCGACCGCGTCACGATCCTCGCCTACTACGACCAGGTGCTCGCGCAGCTGCGCGCCACCGGCCGGGCGGAGCTGCTGGCCGGCCACGAGGTCGAGGGCCGCACGGTCGTCTCGCGCGCGACGGGCGAGCGGATCGCGGTGCCGGAGCGCTGCCGGGTGGTCGACGCGCGCTACCTCGCCCCCGAGGTGCCCGCGGAGGTGCCGCCGCCCTTCGCGGTCGACGGTGCCCGCGTCGTGCCGGTCGGGGAGCTGCCCGACGTTGACGACGACCCGCGCCGCTACGTCGTGGTCGGCTCCGGCAAGACCGCCACCGACGCCATCGTCTGGCTGACCGACCCCGAGGTCGGGCGGGGGATCGACCCCGACCGGATCACCTGGGTGCGGCCGCGCGACCCCTGGATGCTCGACCGGGCCGTCGTGCAGCCCGACCCCGTCGTCTACCTCGGCATGGTCGCGGAGATGATGCGGCTCGCGGGCGAGGCCGACGACCTCGACCGGCTCTTCCTGGCCCTGGAGGACGCCGGGATCATGCTCCGCATCGACGACGGCGTCACGCCGACCATGGCCAAGGCACCGACCCTGGGACGCTGGGAGCTCGAGCGGCTGCGGCAGGTCGGCGACGTCGTACGACGCGGCCGCGTGCGCCGTGCCGGGCGCGACCGGCTCGAGCTCGACGACGGCTCGGTCGGCACCGGCCCGGACGCCCTGGTGGTCAGCTGCGCGGCCGACGGCCTGAGGAACCGCCGACGGGTCCCTGTCTGGGGCGAGCAGGCGATCACGCTGCAACCGGTCCGCGCGGGCTTCCCGTGCTTCGCCGCGGGCCTCGTCGGCTACGTCGAGGCCACCCGCCACGACGACGCCACCAAGAACCGGCTCTGCCCGCCGTCGTCGTTCGGCAACTCCCTGGCCGACTGGGCGCGGATGAACGTGCTGGGGATGCGCGCGACAACGGCCTACAACGCCGAGCCCGACATCAAGGCCTGGGCCGATCGTGTCGCGATCAACCCCTCCCGCGTGCCGCCCGGCCAGCCTGCCTCGCCCGAGCTCGACGAGGTGCTCGGGCGGCTGGCGGCCAGCGTCGGCCCCGGGGTCGAGCGGCTCGCCGCCCTGGTCGGGTCGTCGCGCTGACGACGCTCGGGACGGACGCTCCGGTACGGGGGGTGCCCGGAGCGTCCGCTGCACGGATTCAACCAACCGGTCGCGGCGTCGCCGAATCGCGCGGTGACCTGGTCTGTACCGACGAGTAACGGACCGTCGGTCTCGGAAAGCGGCTGCAGGCGCTCACGTCGGCTGCGGCGCCGGGCGGCGGTGGATGCGCCGCGTCCAGACCGCCTGCTGCAGCGCGAGCACAGTCCAGCCGGCGAGCGCCATGCCGACGACGTTGACCACCAGCTGCAGGCTGCTGCCGGCCACCTCGTGCCAGACGCCGAACGGGATCGCGAGCGCGATGTTGCCGGCGGCGGGGACGGTGGTGACCGAGATGAAGACACCGGAGAGCCCACCCACCTTCGACGAGGTCAGCGAGAGCACACCGGCGGCGCCGGCCACGAGTGCCACGATGAAGGACCACTTGTCGGGGGTGTACACGAACGCGGTGCCGGTGCGCCCGGTGGTGAGGTCGTCGAGCACCACCCACCCGAGCGCCCTGGCCGCTGCGCTCAGCACGGCGACGAGCGAGATGGCCACCGCGAACCCGACGACCAGGGTCCGCACGGCGTAGCCGAGCAGCGCGGGGCGGCGGCGTACGAGCGCGAGGCCCAGCGCCGCCACCGCGACGAACTCGGGGCCGACGACCATCGCCCCGATGACGAGGATCTGGGAGTCCAGCACGATGGCGACCGCCGCGAGCAGCGTCGCCATCGTCATGAAGGCGAGGTAGGTCCAGTTGAGCTCGGTCTCCTCGTAGGCCCGCTGCGTGACCTCGGCCCACACCACCGCGTCGGCGCTCGCGCCCGGCGTGATCCTCTCGGCGGCGAGGCCCTGCCGCGACACCCAGGTCGTCACCGGGTCGACGTGGAGGGTGCCGCACTCCGGCACGCCCAGCTCGTCGAGGGCGTCGACCAACGGGTCCACTCCCTCGCGGGCGACGTCGGCGAGCACCACGTCGCCGACCGGCTCGACGGAGGCGCCGCGCAGCACGGCGAGCGCGCTGACCGACGGGTTGCCGGTGAACAGGTCGAGCACGGGCTCGGTGAGCTCGGTCGGGACGGTCACGCGCAGGTGCAGCACGGGGCCAGTGTGGGGCAGGGACCCGTCAGGATCGGGAAGCTCTGCGTCAAGGACCCGTTAGGATCCCGACGGGCCTCTCGTGCACGGGCCGTCGCGGACGCAGGCTGAGGCCATGAACCACCCGTCGCACCCTCCGCGCAGCCTCGGCGGTGCGCTGCTCCTCGGTGCCGCTGCGTCCGCCACCGCGGTCCTGTCCTTGCTGGCCCGCCTCGTCGGCGGCTGAGCCCACGGCCTCGGCCCCGCTGCCGGACCAGCTGCCGGACCAGCTGCCGCACCGACCGTCGGGCCAACCGCCGGGCAACCTCGTGGTGATACACGTCACACATGCGCGAGCAGAGCGAGCAGTCCTTCGACGTCGTCGTGGTGGGGGGCGGCTCGGCCGGCGCGGTCGTCGCCGCGCGGCTGAGCGAGGATCCTTCGGTGCGGGTGGCCCTGGTCGAGGCGGGCGGCACGCCGCCCCCGCACGAGGCCATGCCCGCGGCCGTGGCGACGCTGCAGCTCGACCCCGAGGTCGACTGGATGTTCACCGGCGACCCGGGCGGGGCGGGCGAGGGCCTGGCCGACGGCCGGATGATGGTGCCGCGCGGCAAGATGCTCGGCGGCTCCTCGGGCCTGAACTACATGGCCTACGTGCGTGGCCACCCCGGCGACTTCGACGGGTGGGCGGCCGACGGCGCCAAGGGGTGGTCGTACGACGACGTGGCGCCGTACTTCGCCAAGAGCGAGGGCCTCGTCGACCCGGGCGACGACCCCGACGCGCCGATCGACGCCGAGGCGCACGGCACCGACGGCCCGCTCGGCGTCTCGGTCCGTACGCCGCGCACGCTCGCGGCCCAGCAGTTCGTCGCCGCCGCCGAGGCAGCCGGCATCCCGCGCGGCGACTACAACGGCCGCGACCGGGGCGGGCCGGTCGGGGTGTCGTCGCTGTTCCAGACGACCACCCGCGACGGCAAGCGGTCCTCGACGTACCACGCCTTCCTCGAGCCGGTGCTCGAGCGAGACAACCTGACGATCGTCACCCACGCCACCGTCGAGCAGGTGCTGCTCGAGGAGACCGGTGGCGGCCTGCGGGCCACCGGCATCCGCTACCGCGACCGTGACGGCACGGTCGCCGAGCTGCGCGCCGAGCGCGAGGTCGTGGTCAGCGCCGGCGCCATCGGCTCGCCGCAGCTGCTGCTGCTCTCGGGCATCGGCCCGGGCGAGGAGCTCGCCGAGGTCGGCGTCGAGTGCCGCCTCGACAACCCCCACGTCGGCAAGCACCTCAAGGACCACCTGCACCTGCCGCTGGCCTTCCCCGCCCCCGGTGTCGCGCTGACCATGACCGAGATCGCGATCGGGCTCGGTCCGGACGCGCTGCGGGCGCCGGCGGGTCCGCTGCCCGCAGACCCGGCCGACGACGCGTCGCTGCCGCCCGAGCTCGCCGCCCTCAAGGCCGAGGCGGAGCGCCAGGTGACCGAGTGGGCGACCACCGGCCAGGGGCTCGCGTCGTCGTCGTTCTACGACGCCGTGGCGTTCTTCTCGACCGGGCTCGGCGACGAGCACACCCACGACGCGCAGATCGGGCTGCTCGCCTGCGGCTACACGCCCGACATCTGGCGCCACCTCTTCCGCGTCGACCCCGACGCCTACTTCGCCGACGCCGACGAGGCGCTGTCGCCGATGGCCCAGACCGTGGTGGTGCTGCCCAACCCGGTGCAGCCGCACTCCGAGGGACAGGTGCGGCTCGCGAGCAGCGACCCTGCCGAGGCCCCGGTCATCGAGCTCAACTACTTCGACGACCCGCACGACGTCGCCGTCATGGTGGCCGTCGTACGACGCGCGCTCGACGTCGTCGCGCACTGGCCGGGTGACGGCCTGGGCGAGCTGATGGTGCCGCCCGCGCTCGCGGAGGCCCACGGCCACCAGCCGGGCCAGCAGCCGAGCGACGAGCTGGTCGAGGCGATGGCGCGCCACTACGCGCTGACCGTCTACCACGAGACCTCGACCTGCCGGATCGGCAGCGTGGTCGACGCCGAGCTCAAGGTCGAGGGCGTCGCCGCGCTGCGCGTCGCCGACGCGAGCGTGATGCCGACCGTGGTCAGCGGCAACACCAACGCCGCGTCGATCATGATCGGCGAGAAGGCGGCCGAGATGGTCGCCCAGGAGCACCAGTGGCAGCTCGCGGGCTTCGTGGGCACCGGGCCGACGCGAGGCTGAGCCCGGGGCGGGGGTACGACGAGCGCGGGGAGCGCCGGAGCGAGGGAGACGCACGTGCAGTCGGACATCGAGATCGCCAACGCCGCCACGTTGCGGCCCATCGTCGAGGTCGCGCAGGAGACGCTCGGCATCGACGCCGAGCACCTGGTGCCGTACGGCCACCACAAGGCGAAGGTCGACCTGGGCTACCTCGCCTCGCTGGCCGGGCGGCCGCTGGGCCGGCTCGTGCTCGTCACGGCGATCTCGCCCACGCCCGCGGGCGAGGGCAAGACCACGACGACCGTCGGGCTGACCGACGCCCTCCACGGACTCGGCAAGCGCGCCGTGGCCTGCCTGCGCGAGCCCTCGATGGGCCCGGTCTTCGGGATGAAGGGCGGCGCGGCCGGCGGCGGGTGGGCGCAGGTGGTGCCCATGACCGACATCAACCTGCACTTCACCGGCGACTTCGCCGCCATCGCGGCCGCCAACAACCTGCTCGCCGCGCTCGTCGACAACCACGTGCACCAGGGCAACGCCCTCGACATCGACGTGCGCACGGTGACCTGGAAGCGGGTCCTCGACACCAACGACCGCGCGCTGCGCCAGCTCGCCATCGGGCTCGGCGGGCACGGCAACGGCTTTCCCCGCGAGGACGGCTTCGACATCGTCGTGGCCTCCGAGCTGATGGCGATCTTCTGCCTCACCGAGTCGTGGGCCGACCTCAAGCGCCGCATCGGCGACATCGTCGTCGCCCACACCCGCGCGATGGAGCCCGTGACCGCCCGCGACCTGGCCGCCGACGGGGCGATGGCGGTGCTCCTGCGCGACGCCCTCGCGCCCAACCTCGTGCAGACCCTCGAGGGCGCTCCGGCCTTCGTGCACGGCGGCCCCTTCGCCAACATCGCGCACGGCTGCAGCTCGGTGGTCGCCACCCGCGCGGGCCTGCGTCTGGCCGACCACGTCGTCACCGAGGCCGGGTTCGGCGCCGACCTCGGGGCCGAGAAGTTCGTCGACATCGTCTGCCGCAGCTCGGGGCTGCGGCCCGACGTCGCGGTGGTGGTGGCGACGGTGCGCGCGCTGAAGTACCACGGCGGCGTCGCCGTGGCCGACCTCGCGACCGAGGACCTCGGCGCGCTCCGGGCCGGCATGGCCAACCTGCGGCGGCACCTGGACAACGTGCGCCACGTCTACGGCGTCCCGTGCGTCGTCGCGGTCAACCGGTTCCCCACCGACACCGACGCCGAGGTCGACGCGGTCGTCGAGCTGGTCGCGGCCGAGGGTGTCCGGGCCTTCCCGGCGACCCACTTCGCCGACGGGGGAGAGGGCGCGCGGGCGCTCGCGGAGGGCGTGCTGGCCGCCCTCGACGAGCCGTCGCCGTATTCCTTCTCCTTCACCTACGGCGACGACCAGTCGCTCGCCGAGAAGGTGCAGACCGTCGCCAGCCGCGTGTACGGCGCCGGGCAGGTCACGTGGGACGCCAAGGCGCGACGCCGGCTGCAGCGGATCGAGCGCGAGGGCCACGGCCGGCTGCCGGTGTGCATCGCCAAGACGCAGTACTCCTTCTCGACCGACCCCACCGCGACCGGCGCCCCGAGCGGCCACGAGCTGCACGTGCGCGAGGTCCGGCTGGCGGCTGGCGCGGGCTTCGTGGTGGTGGTGTGCGGCGACGTCATGACCATGCCCGGCCTGCCGAAGGAGCCCGCGGCCGCTCGCATCGACCTGCTCGACGACGGCACGGTGGTCGGGCTGTCGTAGGCGTCAGCCGCTCGGCACGCTCGGCATCACGGTCACGGTCACGCTCGAGCCTCGCGGCACGGGCGTGCCGGGCTGGGGGTCGACGTCGAGCAGGCTGCCGGGTGGCAGGTCGGCGATCGAGCCGCCGGCTCCGGCGTCGTCCGCGCCGGGGAGAGGCGCGACGACCCTCTCGACGACGAGCCCGGCGGCGTCGAGAGCGCGGGCGTAGTGCTCGACGACCCCGGGTGGCGCCCCCCACCCGGGCGTCTCCTCGAAGCGGCCGTAGGTCGTCGGCACCGTCGTGGTGTCGTCGGGCAGCACGCGCAGCGAGTCGCGCACCGCGCGGAAGCTGCCGTCGGCGTCGTCGGCGATGACGACGCCGAAGGCCACGCCCGCCGAGGGGACCGCGAAGACCCGACGGCACACGGCGTCCCAGAAGTCCGCGCACCCGTCGAGCTCGAGCACCTCGCGGCCGTCGACCGACCCGGCCGGCCGCATCTCACGGAGCAGGCCCTCGCCCAACGCCGAGTCCGTGCGGATGACGGCCAACGAGGACACCTCGGCGAGCTCGGCGTCGGTCGGCTCGTCGGCGCAGTCGGTCATCGCGCCCGACTCGGCGTACACCGTCGTCTCGATCGGTTTCAGGCACCGGGTCTCGCCGGTGGTCCACCACGCCGGCACGGCCACCGCGACACTGCCGGCGCCGACCCAGCGCACGTCACCGTCGTGCTCCTCCTGGGACGAGCCCCCGCCGGAGCTCCCGCAGCCGGACAGCAGCATCCCGAGGGCCAGGACCGGCAGCACGCGTCGCATCACGGTCCTACGACGCGCCGGCCGTCGAGCTGGTTCCGAGGGGTGGCTCAGGGCTCCCGCGGGGGCAGCCGGCCGGTGTCGAGCAGGTACTGCGCGACGAGGCCGATCTTGGTGCGGCTGCTGCGCGAGGCCTGCCGGAGCCGCTCGAAGGCGGCAGCGGCGTCGAGGTGCTCGCGGGCCATCAGGAAGCCGACGCCGCGCTCGATGACCACCCGGTAGTCGAGCGCGTACTGAAGCTGGGCCGCCTGCTCGCCCGCGGAGTGCGCGGCGAGGGCGGCGGTCAGGGTGGCCTGCACGACGGTGCTGTAGCGCGACAGCGCGTCGCGCTCGGCCTCGGTCCAGGCGTGGGGCCGGTCGAGGAAGACGTCGAGCGTGCCGACCCGCACCGACCCCAGCTTGACCGGGACGCCCATGACGGCGCGCAGCTCGGGCTGGCCCCCGACCACGGCGCGGAAGTCGGGCCACCGGGCGTCGGCGCGCACGTCGTCGGTCCACACCACGCGGTCCTGCACGAAGGCGTCGGTGCAGGGGCCCTGCCCGGTCTGCGACTCGGCCTTCTCCAGCAGCCGGCCCTGGCCGTCGCTGGCCGCGACGTAGTGGATCTCGCTCGTCTCGTCGGCCAGCATCACGCCGCTCCCGGTGACCCCGAAGATGTCGACGCAGGCCGTGACCACCTCGCTGAGCGCTGCGAGCAGGTCGTCCTCGCCCCGCGCGACCTCGTGGGTCGTGAGGCGGCGCAGGCTCGCGTTGACGGCCTCGGCGTCCAGGCTCACGGCTGCTCCTCGTCGGTCGGGGTGTCGGTCGGGGTGTCGGTGGGGGTCAGGTCGAGCTGTTGCTGCAGGCGGTGCTGGTGCTCACCGGCGGCGCCGGCCCGGGCGTTGACCCGCATCGCCAGCCCCAGCACGTCGGCGTACGCCGCCGCGGCTCGCGCCTGCGCATCGGTCCAGCGGTGGGGCGCACGCATCGAGGCCGTGAGGCTGCCGACGACCGATCCGTCGACGTGGACGGGCGTGGACAGCAGCGCCGCCGCGGGGACCTCCTCGAGCCGCGCGGCCAGCGCCGGGTAGCGCCCCGCTGCCCCGACGTCCTCCATCCGCACCGCGATACCCGATCGGACCGCGTCGATCCCGGGGCCCTCGTCGCAGGCGAGCTGCTCGAGCTCCACCAGGGCAGCCTGCTCGTCCGACGCGGCGGCGACCCGGGGCCGGTCGGCGTCGTCGAGCAGCGTGAGGCCCACCGCGTCGACCTGGAGCACCGGCACCGCGGCCGCGACGACCCGCTCGACACGGGCCACGAGCTCCCCGCGGTCGGCAGCGGGGGTCCGGGCCACGAGGTCGACGAGGGGTCCGAGGGCACGTCGCAGGGCCTCGCCGTCACCGGTCACGACGTGGGGTCCGGCTCGGTCGCGTCGAGCGCCCCGACGACCTCGGACCCGTCGGCGGACGGCGACTCCTGGCGGCCCCGGGGCACCGGGCCCGCGACGACCCGGGTGCGGGGGGCCGACCGCCGACGTCGCGGCGGTCGCGGCGCGTTGGGATCGTCACCCAGCCCGACGGCGGCCGCGGCCCGCGGCAGGTTGCGGGCGAGGGCGCCCACCGTGTCGACCTCGTGGGCGTCGAGGGTGCCGTCGGTGACGGCGACCAGCAGCCGTGCGACCTCCTGCACCTTGTGGTTGGAGTGGTTCGACAGCCGGGTCAGCAGGGCCCAGGCGCGGTCGGTGTCGGTGTCGTAGCGCTCCGCGAGCAGGCCGATCGCGGTGCCGATGCGCGTGCGCGTCTCGAGCGCCGCCTCCAGGTTCTCGACGTCGGCCTCGAGGGCGGCGACCCGCGCCACGAGCGCGGCGTGGTCGCCCGCCTCGCCGACCGCTGTGGTCGGCTCGACCGGGTCCGGGAACCGCTCGGACTGCACGCCAGACATGCGTCACCCTCCGCTGCACACATGTCCGCGGACACAGGGCGGAGCTGATGGGAACGCGGTGAATATACCGACACGTCCCCTCGGGTCACGAGGGGGTCCACGGCGACCGACGAGCCGCGGCACCCGCTGGACGAGCGGCGGGTTCTGCTGGTCCAGGTGCGAGGAGCCCTGGCGACGAGCCTCGAGACCCGGTGACCCGAGCGTGGTGGTCTCGACAGGCTCGACCAGCGAGCGAATAGCGGTGGTCTCGACAGGCTCGACCGACGAGTGGTGAGCGGGCGGGTCTTGCTGGTCGAGGTGCGAGGAGCCCTGGCGACGAGCCTCGAGACCCGGTGACCCGAGCGTGGTGGTCTCGACAGGCTCGACCGGCGAGTGATCAGTGGTGGTCTCGACACGCTCGACCAGCGAGGGGCGGGCTCTGCTGGTCGAGGTGCGAGGAGCCCTGGCGACGAGCCTCGAGACCCGGTGGCCCGAGCGTGGTGGTCTCGACAGGCTCGACCAGCGAGCGAACAGCGGTGGTCTCGACAGGCTCGACCGACGAGTGGTGGGCGGGCGGGTCCGACAGGTCACCATCCGTCACGAGACGGCACCGAACGTGCCATGGTGGGTGGGTGGTCGCGCACGGCGGCCACCCGGACGAGGCGCGTCGTACCCGGACCAGCGACAAGACGATGCTCTGCGAAGGAGCGTGTCGTCGTGGCGTGGATCGTGCTGGTCGTGTCCGGGGTGCTGGAGGCCGTGTGGGCCACCGCGCTGGGTCGCTCCGAGGGGTTCAGCCGCCCCGGTCCGTCGGTCGTCTTCGGGGTCGCGCTGACCCTCTCCATGGTCGGCCTGGGCGTCGCCATGCGCGACCTGCCGGTCGGGACGGCGTACGCCGTGTGGGTGGGCATCGGCGCGGTGCTCACCGTGACGATCGCGATGATCTCGGGGGAGGAGCCCGTCTCGGCCCTGCGGGTGCTCCTGCTGCTCGGCATCGTGGGGTGCGTGGGCGGCCTCAAGCTCATCAGCTGACCCGGTGAGTGGTCGAGGCCGCCAACCGGGGCGACCTCGGGTACGCTGAGGTCAGCCCGGCTGCCCTTGCCCTCTCCGGCGGCCGGCGTCGCTCCCGCAGGGTGACCCGTCTGGTCACCGGCTCGCGTCGAGCGGCAGCGTCCCGGGCCGGCTGGTCCGGGCACACGCGGCAGCAGACCGCCCGGAGCTCTCGGGTGGTCGTCGGTGCCGACCGGGAGAGGCACGTGGAGCCGCGCCGCACGTCGTGCGGCGTACGAGGAGGAGCCTGTGGCCCGAGGAGGCCAGCGCCAGAACGCCCGACGGGGCGGCCAGCGCCGCCGCAACGGCGGACCGGCCGGACGCGACAACGAGGGGATCATCCCCGTCCTCGCGCGCACCGTGCGCGAGGTCGAGAACGCCGTCGCCCGGGGCTCTGCCATGCCCTCGGTGCGGGCGAAGTTCCAGGTCATCGGCCTGCTGGCCCGCGAGGAGCGGGCCCGGGTCAAGTCCGACGACTCCCTCAGCGACGCCCGTCGTGCCGAGCAGCTCAAGCGGCTCGACGGCATCGCCACCATCATGGCCACCACCGCGGCCCGCGACAGCACGCTCTTCACGCTGCTCGACGCCAACGCCGAGGTCAGCGAGGCCGCCAAGATCATCAAGCGCGAGATGATCGAGGCCGCCGGCCTCGAGGCCGCCGACGAGCCGGAGCCCGAGACCCCCGAGGTCGAGCTGCCCCACGCGCACCGCCAGGTGACGCCGCGCTCCGTCGTCCAGCGCCGGCTCTCCAAGCCCTTCCTCGTGCCCGACTTCAGCACCGCCGAGGAGCGCCGCCCCGTCGCGCGCCGGCTCGCCGGCTGGGAGCTGCTCGGGCCGCTCTTCCGCTCGTTCGAGTACGCCGTCGAGGGCGCCTCGGCGTGCATGGCGCTGCCCGAGGCGAGCGCCTTCAAGGCCCCCGACGGACGGCAGCTGATGCCGCACCAGGCGCAGCTCGTGGCCTCCGCGGCCGCCGGGCACCGCAGCTTCCTGCTGGCCGACGAGCCGGGCCTCGGCAAGACCGCGCAGGCGCTGCTCGCCGCGCAGGCCGCCGACGCCTTCCCGCTGCTGGTCGTGGTGCCCAACGTCGTCAAGACCAACTGGGCCCGCGAGGTGGGCCTGTGGGTGCCGCAGCGCGAGGTGACCGTCATCCACGGAGACGGCGACGACGTCGACGGCTTCGCCGACATCGTGGTCGTCAACTACGAGGTGCTCGACCGCCACGTCGGCTGGCTGGGCGAGCTGGGCTTCGGCGGGATGGTCGTCGACGAGGCGCACTTCATCAAGAACAAGCAGTCGCAGCGCTCGCAGTTCGTGCTGCAGCTGTCGGAGAGGATCCGGGCGCGCACGGGCAAGCCGCTGCTGATGGCGCTCACCGGCACGCCGCTGATCAACGACATCGAGGACTTCCAGGCGATCTGGGAGTTCCTCGGCTGGATCGACGACAAGAAGCCGCTCGCCTCGCTGATGACCCGGCTCGAGGCCACCGGCATGACGCCGCAGGACCCGGGCTTCTACCCGGCGGCACGCCAGTGCGTGGTCGACATGGGCATCGTGCGGCGCCGCAAGGTCGACGTGGCCGCCGACATCCCCGCGCGTCGCGTGGCCGACCTGCCGGTCGAGCTCGACGACGAGGCGGGCCGCTCGATCCGGGCCGCCGAGCGCGAGCTGGCCGCCCGGCTCGTACGCCGCTACGACAGCGCCATCGCGACGCGCCAGTCGGGCCAGACCGTCGAGGGCGTCGACCACGAGCTCGTGCGGCGCGTCGCGACCTGGGAGCGCGAGGACGCCGACGCCAGCTCGGGCGAGAACGTCTTCGGGATGCTCCGGCGCATCGGCCAGGCCAAGGCCGGGCTCGCCGCCGACTACGCCGCCCAGCTCGCGCGCAACGTCGGCAAGGTCGTGTTCTTCGCCAAGCACGTCGACGTCATGGACGCGGCGCAGGAGGTCTTCGACAAGCGCGGCCTGCGCTGGAGCGCCGTGCGCGGCGACCAGACCACGACGTCGCGGCAGCAGCAGATCGACGCCTTCGTCAACGACCCCGAGGTCAGCGTCATCGTGTGCTCGCTGACCGCGGCCGGCGTGGGCCTCAACCTGCAGGTCGCCTCCGACCTGGTGCTGGCCGAGCTGTCGTGGACGGACGCCGAGCAGACCCAGGCCATCGACCGGGTGCACCGCATCGGCCAGGACATGCCCGTCACGGCGTGGCGCATCATCGCGACCCAGACCATCGACACCCGCATCGCCGAGGTCATCGACCGCAAGGCCGGCCTGGCCGCGCGGGCGCTCGACGGCGCGGGCGAGGACGTCGCCACCTCGGTCGACGTGCAGCTCGAGGCCCTGGTCGGCCTGCTCACCGCGGCGCTGGAGGAGCGCGCGGCCTGAGGCCCACCATGCGGACGGCCCCCCGAGGGGCCGGACGGCTCGGCAGGGTGGACGGCGTGAGCCACCCCGTGACCGTGATGTGGACCGTGCCCCGCTCGGTCTCGACGTCGTTCGAGCGCATGATCAGCGAGCGCGGCGACCACACCGTCGTCGACGAGCCGTTCTCCCGGGCCTACTACTTCGGGCCCGAGCGCCACTCCGGTCGCTACGACCGCACCATCGCGCACAGTGCGCCCCACGAGATCGTCGACGAGCTCGAGCAGGCGGCCCGGGAGCGGCCGGTCTTCGTCAAGGACATGGCCTACCAGGCCACCGACGTGCTCGACGAGCTCGTGCCGAAGGTGCGCAGCTGCTTCCTCGTGCGCCACCCGGCCGCGACCATCCGCTCGCTGGCCCGCACCTGGCCCGACTTCACCGACGACGAGACCGGCTGGGCCCACCTCGACCGCGTCGCCGACCTGGTGGAGGACGCCGGCGACCCGCTGGTCGTCGTCGACGCCGAGCAGGTCTGCGCCGACCCGGGCCCGGTCGTCGAGGACTGGTGCGAGCGGATGGGCCTCGAGCACGACCCCGACGCCCTGACGTGGGAGCCCGGCATGCGCCCCGAGTGGCACTTGTGGGAGGAGTGGCACGCCTCCACCGCCCGCTCGACGGGCTTCGCGCCGCTGCGTCCGACGCCCGACCCGCCCGGGCCCGACCAGCCGCGGCTGCGAGCGGCGTACGACGCCGCCGTGCCGGTCTACGAGCGGTTGCTGGCGCACACCCTGCAGGGCTAGGCGAGGAAGGCCAGCAGCTCCTCGGCGGTGGCGGCCGGGGCCTCCTCGGGCAGGAAGTGCCCGCAGTCGAGGGCACGGCCGGTGACGAGGTGGGGCGACGCGGCGTACGAGCGCCAGACCTGCAGCACGTCGTACGCCGCCTCCAGCAGGCCGTGGGCGCCCCACAGCACGAGCAGCGGCACGCCGACGCGCTCGCCGGCGTCGTACGACGCCTCGTCGTCGGCGAGGTCGCAGCTCAGGCCCGCTCGGTAGTCCTCGCACGTCGCGTGCACGGAGTCGGCGTCGAAGCAGCGGACGTAGTCGGCGACGACGGCCTCGTCGAAGGTGGCGCCGGGCGCGGCCCAGCCGGCGAGCTTGCGGCGCAGCCAGAGCTCGGCCACCGGCTCGATCATCCGCTCGGGCAGGTCGCCCTCCTTGGCCAGGAAGAACCAGTGGTCGTAGGTGCGGGCGAGGGTCAGGTCGACGTGGTGCAGCACGTGGCGCGTCGGCACCACGTCGAGCACGGCGGCGCGGGTGACGGCGTCGGGGTGGTCGAGGCACAGCCGGTGGGTGACGCGGGCGCCGCGGTCGTGGCCGACGACGGCGAAGCGGTCGTGACCCAGCGCGCGCATCAGCCCGATCACGTCGGTCGCCATCGCGCGCTTGCCGTACGCCGCGTGGTCGGGGCCGGACGCAGGGCGGGCCGAGTCGCCGTAGCCGCGGAGGTCGGGCGCCACGACGGTGTGGCGCTCCGCGAGCGCGGGGGCGACCGCGTGCCACATCGCGTGGGTCTCGGGGTAGCCGTGGAGCAGCAGCACGGGCGGTCCGTCGCCGGCCACGGCGACCCGCAGCCGGACGCCGTCGACGTCGACGTCGCGGGCGGCGAACCCGTCGAGGAGCGTCACGGGGCGTCCGCGAGCGGGCAGGTCAGCGGGAGCACCAGGCGGAAGGTGCTGCCGACACCGAGGGTGCTGCTGGCAGTGAGGCGGCCGCCCATGAGGCTCACCAGCCCCCGGCTGATGGTCAGGCCGAGGCCGGCGCCGCCGTGGCGGCGGGTGGCGGTGGGGTCGAGCTGGGCGAACGGGCGCGACAGCGACTCGAGCCGGGCCTCGGGGAAGCCGGTGCCGGTGTCCTCGACCTCGAAGACGACGGCGCGGCCGCCGCCGTCGTCGGTGGTCGCGACCCGGAGCGTCACGGCGCCGGAGTCGGTGAACTTCAGCGCGTTGTCGACGAGGTGGCCCAGCACCTGCTGGAGGCGCGCCGGGTCGCCGTGCAGCTCCTCGGGCGCATCGTCCGAGCGCACCACGCGGAAGCCGATCCCGCGGGCGCGTGCACGGGGCACGGCCCACGCCGCGACCGCGTCGAGCACCGCGGCGACGCCGACCGGCTCGGTGCGCAGCCGCACGTCGCCCGCGGTCAGCCGCGAGGCGTCGAGCACGTCGTCGACCAGGGCGAGCAGCCGCAGCCCGGAGCGCTGCACCACCTCGAGGAGACCGGCCTGCTCGCCGTCGAGGTCGTGCTCGGCGAGCAGCTCGGCCGCGGCGAGCAGGCTCGCGAGCGGCGTGCGGAACTCGTGGCTGGTGTTGGCCAGGAAGTCGGTCTTGGCGGAGTCGGCCGCCTCGGCCTCGCGCCGGGCCTGCTCCAGCGCTCGGAGCACGGTGTTCTCGACCGTCATGTCCTCGGCCAGGCCCTGCACCGCCACGACGACGCCGTCGACGACGACGGGCACCAGGGTGACGTTGAGGTCGACGGTCTCGCCGGTGCTGGTGCGCACCACCGTCTGCACCTTCTGCGCCTCGCCGGCCAGCACGGCGGCGAAGGTGTCGTGGGCCTGCGGCAGCCGCACGGGGTCGACGACCTCGTCGAAGCGCATGCCGCGCAGCTGCTCGAGGGTGTAGCCGGTGTGCTGCTCGGTGATCGCGTTGGCCTCGTCGAAGCGGCCGTCGGGCGTCAGCGAGAACGCCGCGTGGGGGTTGTCGTCGAAGAAGGCCCGGAAGCGCACGACCTCGGCGCGGAGGGCATCCTCCACGCTCTCGCGCCGCGACGGGTCCGTCACTGCTCCCGACCTCCCGAGACGGTACGAGCCCGGACTGGGCCACAGCGGCGCCATGCTCTCAGACCGGGGCGTCCGGAACGGAACCGTCGGCACGGATGGTCGAGACCAGCTCGTCGACCGGTGCCGACCCGAACAGGCCCGGCAGCCCGCCGGTGTGCAGCAGCACCACCCGCTCGCCCGGGCGTACGTCGCCCTCCGCCACCGCGGCGCGCAGCCCGGCCAGCGCGCGACCGGTGTAGACGGGGTCGAGCAGCAGGCCCTCACGGCGTGCGGCCAGCAGCACCGCCTGGCGCACGGGGGCGGGGAAGGTGGAGTAGCCGTCGCCCACCTGGTCGCGCCGCAGCCGAAGGCCCTCGGGGTCGCCGCCGAGCTCGCGGACGAGCCGTGCGACCCGCGCCTCCGGGTCGTCGGTGGCGCCGGTGTCGACGCCCAGCACGCGAGCGGTGCCGAGGGCGGCGACCAGGCCCGCCTGGGTCCCGCCGGACCCGACGGCGACCACCACGTGCCGCACGTCAGGCACCTGGTCGAGCAGCTCGCGACCCGCGTCGGCGTACGCCGCTGCGCCCACGGCGTCGGAGCCGCCGTACGGCACCAGCGCGGCGGTGGGTCCCAGCTCGGCGACGCGCTCCTCGGCGACCCGCTCGAGCTCGGTCGTCGGGACGTCTCCCGCCCACAGCACCTCGGCGCCGAGCAGCCGGTCGAGCAGCAGGTTGCCGCGCGCCTGGTCGGGCTCCTCGCCGCGCAGCACCAGCTCGACCCCGAGCCCGAGCCGGGCCCCGGCGGCCGCCGTCACGCGCGCGTGGTTGCTCTGCGCGGCGCCGGTCGTCACCAGGCGGGTGGCACCGCGCCCCACGGCCGCCGCGGCAGTGCGCTCGATCTTGCGCACCTTGTTGCCGCCCGCACCGAGCCCCAGCAGGTCGTCGCGCTTGACGAGCAGGTCGTCCTCCCGCAGCCCGAGCGCGACCGCCAGGCGCGGCGCAGGCTCGACCGGGGTGGGGTAGGTCGCGAGCGTGGTCATGGGTCGATGCTGCAGGCTGGCGCCATGACGACCGAGACCGGGGGCGTACCCACGGCGCCGCGCCACCACCAGGAGTCCGTGCTCGTGCAGGCCACGCCCGAGGAGGTCTACGACGTCGTCAGCGACATCACCCGCACCGGCGAGTGGAGCGTGCAGTGCGAGGCCGCCTGGTGGGAGGACGAGACCGAGGCGGGGCAGGTCGGGGCGTGGTTCGTCGGGCGCAACGCGACACCGTCGCGCACCTGGGAGACCCGCTCGCAGGTGGCGGTCGCCTCGCGGGGGCGTGAGTTCGCCTGGCTCGTCGGGGGCGCCTGGGTCCGGTGGGGCTTCAGGATGGGAGCCGGCGAGGGCGGCACCCAGCTGACGCAGACCTGGGACTTCCTGACCGCGGGCTACGAGCGCTTCGTCGAGCTGTACGGCGACGAGGCGCCCGCCCAGATCGACGACCGCACCCGCGCCGCCCACGAAGGAATCCCCGTGACGCTGGCCAGGATCCGCGACATCGTGGAGGCGTGAAGCAGCAGCAGCGCGAGCCGGTCGTCGCACGCAACCGCAGGGCGGCGCACGACTACCACCTCGACGAGACCTGGGAGGCCGGCCTCGTGCTCACCGGCACCGAGGTCAAGGCGCTGCGCGCGGGCCGCTGCTCGCTGATTGACGGATTCGCCGACCTCGAGGCCGGCCCCGGCGGCGTGCTCGAGGTCTGGCTGCACCAGGTGCACATCCCGGAGTACGCCCAGGGCACCTGGACCAACCACGCCGTACGCCGCAAGCGCAAGCTGCTGCTCCACCGCCGCGAGATCGACCGCATCGCCCGCCGCCTCGACGCCAAGGGCACCACCCTCGTGCCGCTCTCGCTCTACTTCGCCGGCGGCCGCGCCAAGCTCGAGCTCGCTCTCGCCCGCGGCAAGCGCGAGTACGACAAGCGCCAGTCGCTCGCCGAGCGCGACGCCCGCCGCGAGATCGAGCGCGAGTTCAGCCGCCGGGTGAAGCGGCAGCGCGGCTGACGGTCACCTCGGTGACGTCACTGGTCGACCGTTGACGTCGTCGCCGGAGGACCCCCTCTGGCCCCGGTCGTCGTCGACGGTCCACGCCTGGCAGGTTCCAGAGGGTCTCCGCCCTGCGAGACGTGGACCATCGGCAAAGTCACTGGTTAACCAGTGACTCTGCCGCCGCAGGAGCGCCCGACCTCACCCCAGCTCGCGGTCGAGGTTGAGGGCGGCGGAGATCAGGGACAGGTGGGTGAAGGCCTGGGGGAAGTTGCCGAGCTGCTCGCCGGCGAGGCCGATCTGCTCGGCGTAGAGGCCGAGGTGGTTGGCGTAGGTGAACATCTTCTCCAGCGCCAGGCGGGCGTCGGAGAGGCGACCGGCGCGGGTGAGGGCCTCGACGTACCAGAACGAGCACAGCGAGAAGGTGCCCTCGTTGCCGTCGAGGCCGTCGGGGGAGGCCGAGACGTCGTAGCGGAAGACCAGCGTGTCGGAGACGAGGTGCTCCTCGACCGCGCGCAGCGTCGAGAGGAACTTCGGGTCGTTGGGGGCGAGGAACTTCAGCAGCGGCATCAGCAGGATGCCGGCGTCGAGGTCGGTGCCCTCGTCGTGCAGCGTGAAGGCGCCGATCTCGTCGCTCCAGTGCCGGTCCATGATCCGGTGGTAGATCTCGTCGCGCACCTCGCCCCAGCGGGCCAGCTCGCCGGGCAGGCCACGCTGGCGGGCGGTGCGCATCATCCGCTCGATCGCGACCCAGCTCATCAGCAACGAGGTGGTGTGGTGGCGGGGCTCGTCGCGGATCTCCCACATGCCGGCGTCGGGGCGGTCCCAGTTGTCGATCAGCCACTCCAGCGCGCGGGTCAGGTCGGCCCACGCGTCGGCCGAGAGCCCGTCGCCGTACTTGTTGAACAGGTAGACCGAGTCGATCAGCTCGCCGTAGATGTCGAGCTGCAGCTGGTCGACGGCGCCGTTGCCGGCGCGCACGGGCCGGGAGTCGCGGTAGCCGCGCAGGTGGTCGAGCTCGACCTCGTGGGGCAGGTCGCCGTCGATCGTGTAGAGCACACGCAGCGGCCCGAGGTCCTGACCGTCGGCGCCCTCGTGGTTCTCGGCGTCCTTCGGGTCGCCCATGCGCTCGGAGAGCCAGCGCATGAAGTCGGCGGCCTCCTCGGTGAAGCCGAGCCGCAGCAGGGCGTAGAGGGTGAAGCCGGCGTCGCGGATCCACACGTAGCGGTAGTCCCAGTTGCGCTCGCCGCCGATCGCCTCGGGCAGCGACGTCGTGGGCGAGGCGATCACGGCACCGCTCGGCTCGTGGGTCAGCAGCTTGAGCGTCAGGGCGGAGCGGTGCACGGTCTCGCGCCAGCGGCCGCGGTACGACGAGCGCGCGATCCACGCCTGCCAGAACTCGACCGTGCGGTGAAAGAGCCGGTCGCTGTCGATCTCCTCCGGCGAGGCCACGTCGGACTCGTCGGCGCCCTCGGGCAGCACC
This sequence comes from Nocardioides marmoraquaticus, assembly GCF_054777915.1. NCBI lineage: Bacteria > Bacillati > Actinomycetota > Actinomycetes > Propionibacteriales > Nocardioidaceae > Nocardioides > Nocardioides marmoraquaticus. The sequence continues at coordinate 38,623 of NZ_BAAHAA010000005.1, forward strand.
TCGAGCACGAACAGGTGCTCCTCGCCCGGCTCGAGCGAGAGCCGCGCGGTGGCCGACCCGTCGGCGACCTCGAGCGGCACCGTCGCGCTCAGCCCGAGACGGACGCCGTCGCCGGTCATCAGCAGGCCGTGCTCGGCGGGCCGTACGTCGCAGCCGAGACGTCCGTAGGCGGGCCGGGCGGTCAGCGTCATCTCGAGGTCGGCGCTGCCGCGGACCGCGGTGACCCGGCGCACGATGCGCTGGCGGTGCGCGGGGTCCTTGGTTTGCAGCACCGGCATGAAGTCGTGGACCTCGGCCACCCCGCGCTGGGTCATGAAGCGGGTGACGAGCACGTTGGTGTCGGGGTAGTAGAACTGGCTGGTCGTCACGCCCTCGTCGGACGGGCCGAGCCGCCAGCAACCGCCCTGCTCGGGGTCGAGGATCGAGCCGAAGACGCTGGGGGAGTCGAAGCGGCCGGCGCAGAACCAGTCGATGGTGCCGTCGGTGCCGACCAGGGCGCAGGTGCGCAGGTCGCCGATCAGCCCGTGCTGGGCGATGGGCAGGAACGGCTCCTGCTCAACCACCGAGCTGCCACCCGCCCTGCGGGAGGTCGACGGCCGCCTGCGGCCCCCAGCTGCCCGGCTCGTAGCGCTGGACCTCGGGCCGGTGCTCGAGCACCGGGGCGACGACCTGCCACAGCCGGTCGACCTCGTCGGCGCGGGTGAACAACGTCTGGTCGCCCCGGATGACGTCGAGCAGCAGCCGCTCGTAGGCCTCGAGCGGGTCGGCGCCCTGGGCGTCCTCGCTGAGCTGCAGGTGCAGGTCGGCGGGGATCAGCTCCATGTCGGGGCCCGGGCGCTTGGCGCGCACCTCGACGTGCACCTCGGCGTCGTCGGAGAGCCGCAGCACCAGGTCGTTGGGGGGCAGCGAGCCGGGCGCGGGGCAGTCTCCCTCGTCGTCGACGTCGAACATCGTGCAGTCGGGCGACGCGAACCGCAGCGTGATGACCCGGTCGGTGGCCGCCATGCGCTTGCCGGTGCGGAGGTAGAACGGCACGCCGCGCCAGCGGTCGTTGTCGACGTGGGCCTCGATCGCGACGAAGGTCTCGACGTCGGAGTCGTCGGCCACGTCGTCCTCGTCGCGGTAGCCGTCGTACTGCCCGAGCACGACCCGTGACGGGTCGAGCGGCTGCAGCGCCTCGAAGACGGCGTGCTTGGCGTCGCGCACCGCGCCCTCCTCGAAGCGACGGGGGTCCTCGAGGGCGACGAAGCCGAGCAGCTGGCACAGGTGGGTCGAGACCATGTCGCGCAGGCAGCCGGTCGACTCGTAGAACGAGCCCCGCCCCTCCATGCCGAGCTCCTCGGGCACGTCGATCTGCACCGAGGCGATGCTGTGGCGGTTCCACGCGGGCTCGAAGAGGCCGTTGGCGAAGCGCAGCGCCAGGATGTTCTGCACCGCCTCCTTGCCGAGGAAGTGGTCGATGCGGAAGACCTGCTCCTCGTCGGCGACCTCCTTGACGGCCGCGTCGAGCTCGCGGGAGCTCTCGAGGTCGAGGCCGAAGGGCTTCTCGAGCACCAGCCGTGCCCGCTCGGTGAGGCCCTCGCGGCCGAGCATGCCGATCATCCCCTCCATCGCGGCGGGCGGCACCGAAAGGTAGACGAGGCGGCGTACGTCGGCGGTGTCGGACCCGAAGTCGTCCTCGGCGTCGCGCACGGCGGCGGCGAGGTCGCTGCCGTCGTCGGCGCTGGAGGTCTGGAAGGAGACCCGGCTCAGGAAGTCCTTCAGCAGGTCGTCGTCGAGGTCGTCGCCGACGGTGTCGCGCAGGCCGTCTGCGACCTGCTCGCGGAACTCGGCGTCGGTGCCGGGGGAGTGCCGCCCGCTGCCGATGACGCGCAGCTCCTCGGGCAGGCGACCTGCCGCGGCCAGCCGGTAGAGGCCGGGGAAGAGCTTGCGGGCAGCGAGGTCACCGGTGGCGCCGAAGAGGACCAGGACGTGGGGCGGGAGGTGCTCGGACGAGGGGGACGAGGTGGCAGCAGCCATGCGCTCGGCGTACCCGGCGTCGCGGGCGACGACACGGCGGTCAGGCGTCGTCGAAGTCACCGTCGGCGAGGTGGGTCCACGGGCCGCCGTCGTAGCGCCACAGCCGCACGCCGCTCGCCCGGCAGGTCCACGGCCGGTGGTCGCGCTCGAGCGTCGCGAGGGTACGCCGCGCCTCGGCCGGCTCCACCTTGTTCTGCACCGTGACGTGCAGCCGCAGGCCCTGGTCGTCCTGGCGGGTCAGCTGTGCCGCCCACCGTCGCCGCCAGCGCTCGCGCAGCCGCTCGACCTCCGGGCAGTCGAGGTCGAACGCGACGCCACGGCCCAGCGACCGCGGTGGCCGTACGGCGACCTCGGGTGCCGGCAGCTCGCCGAGCGTCGCCAGCTCCTCGCGCACCTCCCCCTCGAGCCGGCCCGGGAGGGCGTGGAACAACGTGACGTGGGCGCCGACCCGCGTGCGCCCGGCGGGGAACCAGCGCCGACGCTGCTCCTCGAACCACTGCTGCGCCTCCGGCTCGAGCCCGAGGGTGAGCACCAGCGGCGGCGGGTCGTGGCTCATCCGGTGAGGGTTCCCCAGAGCTGGCCGAACCGTTCACCTGTCCCCGGATTCGGTGCGATCCTCGGGGGGTGAGCACACGTCCCGGTCACAAGCCGCCCGACCACGTCTTCGTCGCGCCGAGCGGGTGGCGCCACGCGGTCGGCGTCGTCACCGCGCTGGCGGTCGTCGGCGCGGTCGCCGTGGGCTGGGTGGCGTGGCGCTCGGAGTCGGTCGACCTGCTCGTGCTCGCCCTCGGGTCGGCGGCCCTCGCCGTCGTGTGCTGGGTCTACCTCGCGGTGAGCACGCCGCAGCGGGTGCTGATCACCGGGTCGACGATCGAGATCAAGCGCGGTGCCGGCTCGCAGACCTACGACCTCGAGGACCCCGGTGTCGACCTCCTCGTGCGCGACGGCTCCGTGGCGTTCGGCCACTACCGCGACAACTGGACGGTCGTCCAGGCCCGAGACGTCGACTGGCCCGTCTTCATGGACGTCGTGATGCGCTACCAGGCCCAGGCCGACCACAACGCCGAGGAGCGCGACCGCCGCTTCAGCAAGTGAGCCCGCCGCCCACCCGGAAAAAAACTCCGAGCCCCTGCGGAACCTCCGTGGCTCCCCGACGATGACAGGGGTGGAAGGACACGGGACCGAGGTCCTGGGCCCTGCGAGGGGGAGGACTCGACTCCCGACGTGCCGCGCGTCGGGGTCGTCCGACCCCCCGCGGCGAGGAGCCCCGTGCTTGCTTCCGTGGTGTCGCACCGGTGCCTCAGGGCCCCCGCGACCGGCACCCCCGATGACGTAGCCTGTCGGCCACCCCTACCCCCCGTTGGTGGCCGGCAGGCTACTTCGGCTCTCCGGACGAGGAGCACGTGGACCTCAGCGACGACGTCGTGCAGCGCGCCGCGACGGGCGACCAGCTCGCCTTCGCCGCGGTGTACGACGCACTCTCGCCGCGGGTGCTCGGCTACCTGCGGGCCCGTGGCGTCGAGGACCCCGAGGGGCTCACGAGCGAGGTCTTCCTGGGCGTGTGGCCCCGGCTCCCGCAGCTGCGCGGCGGCGCCGACGGGCTGCGCACGCTCGTCTTCTCCGTGGCCCACGCCCGCGCCGTCGACGACGTCCGCCGGCGCGCCCGGCGTCCCCGCAGCGCGCCGTACGAGCCGGAGCACGACGTCCGCACCAGCGAGTCGGCCGAGCAGCACGCGGTCCGCTCCCTCGAGGCCGGCCGGGCGGTGGCGCTGATGGCGCACCTCGGCGACGACCAGCGCACCGTCGTGCAGCTGCGGGTGGTGGCGGAGCTCAGCCTCGAGCAGACCGCGGCCGTCACCGGCCGCACCGTGGCGTCGGTCAAGCAGCTGCAGCGCCGCGGGCTGCTGCGGCTGCGCGAGCTGATGGCGAGCGCGGAGGAGGTGCGATGAGCGACGTCCTCGACGAGCTGCTCGACGAGCTGCGCGACCTCGGCGCCTCCGCGCCGGAGGCCGACGCGGTGGTGCGCGACCTCGGCGGGCTGCGCGAGCTCGCCGACGCCGCGCCCGCCCCCTCGGCCGAGCTGGCGGCCCTGCTCGGACGTGTCGACGCCCCGCCCGTCCTGCGCCCCCGCGGGACGAACGGCGCCTGGGCCCGTCGGGGCGGCACCGTCGGCGGCGCTGTCGTCGTGCTGGTCTCGAGCCTCGGCGCCACCGGCCTCTCGGCCGCCGCCAACACGCTGCCGGAGCGGCTGCAGGAGCGGGTCGCCGGCTTCTCGCGCGCCTACCTGCCCTTCGACTTCCCCACGCCCGCCGAGCGACGCGAGCTCGGGCCGCTGTCGGCGGGGCGGCCCGACGCGCCGAGCGACGCCCACGGGGGTCGTGCCGTGCCGTCGCCCGCCACGGACCCGCCCGCCCCGGTTCGTCCGAGCGACGTCGACCTCGTCGGCGACGGCGACGGCCGCCTCGACGTTCGCCCCTCGCGGGGCAGCGTCCGCGCCGACGCCGAGCGCCCCGCCACGTCGTCGAGCACGAGCGGCGGCGCCACCGCGTCGTCCGCCCCCGTCCGGCCCGGCCGCTCCGACGAGCGTCCCGACCGCCCGGAGCGACCTGACCGACCCGACCGGCCGTCGCCACCGACCGACCCCGCGGCGGCCCCGCCGGCTGCGCCCGCTGAGGAGCCGGAGGAGACGGAGGAGCGGCCGCTGCCGTTGCCCGTCCGGGCACCCGTGTCGGCGCCGCCGGCCTTCGCCGCCCCGCCCGGGCCGCGTCACCCCCAGCGCCCCCGTGCGTCGCTCCCGCCGCGGCCGGACGGGTCCGACGCGCCCGGCGAGGTGCCTCCGGTCGACGAGCAGCCTCCGGTCGACGATCAGCCCGCCCCACCGGACGCCGAGCAGCCCCCCGACCCCGGGCCGCCGGACACCGTCGTCACCGACCCGGGCGTCGAGACCGATGTCGCCGAGCCGGGCGCCGGCTCCGAGCCCGCCGGTGGCTGAGACCCCGCGGCTGCGCGTGGCCGACGCGGCGTTCGTCGCCGACCGGCTCCTCGTCGGGGGCGACCTCGACACGCAGGACGACGAGCTCGCCGGCCGGCAGCTCGACGAGCTGCTCGACGTCGGGCTGACCCACCTCGTCGACTGCCGTGTCGAGTGGGACGACGCCGCGTGGGTCGCCGAGCGGGCCCCCGCGGTCGCCTACCTCCACCACGGCATGGACGACGCCGGCCAGGCGGTCCCCGACGCGTGGTTCGAGGAGGCGGTCGGCTGGGCGCTCGAGGCCCTCGAGTCCGGCGGCACCGTCCTGACCCACTGCCACATGGGCATCAACCGTGGCCCCTCCCTCGGCTTCGCCGTGCTCCTCGCGCTCGGCACCGACCCCGTCGAGGCGCTCGAGCGCATCCGCGTCGCCCGTCCCGAGGCCTACGCGGCGTACGCCGACGACGCCCTGGGCTGGCACCACCGCCGCCAGGGCAGCTCCGCCGACCAGCTCGCCGCCGACCTCGACCGCGTCGCCCGCTGGCGCTCCCAGCACTCCCTCGACCTGGAGCAGGTGATCCGGCTCAAGCGTCAGCAGGGCTGGTGAGGGATGCGTCCTCCCGCGCGGGAAGACGCATCGCCCGACGACCGAGCACCTCAACGGGGCGAGGCGTCGTGCTCCCTGACGGCGACGGAGACGATGGCGGCGGCCTGGTCGTCGGCGATGCCGTCACCCCGGAAGGCGGCCAGGGAGTCGGGGTCGGTCCAGACCTCGAGCACGACGACACGGTCGGGCTCGACGAGGTCGGGCGCGAGGGCGAAGTCGAGGCAGCCGGGGGCGGCGCGGGCGAGGCGCACCACCTCGCGGCACCCGTCGAGGTAGGCCTCACGCGTGCCCGGCCGGAGCTGCAGGTGTCCGCAGACGATGATCACGAGGGACCGACCCGGCTACGGCCTCGGTGTCATCGGTCGGTCCCGGCGCGGGCCGCCCGAGCAGTACGGCGGTCAGCGCCAGCGCCAGGCCCAGCACGGTGAGCGGCCCGACGGGCTCGCCGAACCACAGCGCACCCCACAGCACGGTGGTCGGGGGCACGAGGAAGAGCAGGGTGTTGACCTCGGTGACGCCGCGCCGCTCGAGCAGCAGCCAGTAGAGGCCGTAGCCGCCGAAGGTCGCCAGCAGCGTCATCCAGGCGATGGCGAACCAGAAGTCACCGGTCCACGGCGGCACGACGGCACCGGTCGCGAGGGTCACGCCGAGCGTGAGGACCGTGGTGACCGCGCAGTGGATCGCCAGCGCCTCGGAGGTGGTGGCGCGGCGGGGCCGGCGCCGGTCGACGAAGGTGGCGGCCACGAGACCGGCCATGCCGACCAGGGGCACGCCGTACGCCCACCACGGCGCGGTCGTGGTGGGCGCGAGCAGGTCGGCCGCCGACACCACGACCACCCCGACGAGGCCGAGGGCGAGCCCCGCCCACTGCCGCGCGGAGACCGCGGCGCCCAGCAGCGGGCCGGCGAGCGCGGCCACGGCCAGCGGCTGCAGGCCGTCCATCAGCGAGGTGGTGCCGCTGCTGACGCCGAGGTCGATGGCGGCGTAGACCGCCGCGAGGTAGACCGCCTGCGAGAGCACGCCGACCACCACCTCCCGCCCGAGCTCGGCCCCGCGGAGGCGCCGTACGACGCGCAGCAGCCACGGCGAGAGCAGCGCGGTCAGCACCACCGAGCGCCACAGCAGCATCGTCTCGGCGGGTGCGACCTGCGTCGCCAGCTTGACGCCCACGAACCCCGACGCCCACAGCACCACGAACGCCGCCGACAGCAGCCAGCGTCCGGCGGATATACCGATCGGTCTACTCATGGCCCGACGATATACAGATCGGTATAGTGATGTCCATGAGCGGTCAGACCACCAACGAGGTCGAGTGGACCCCCAAGGCGCGAGCCGTCTTGCGCGCGGCGTCGGAGCTCTTCTACGACCAGGGCATCGCCGCCGTCGGCGTCGACGCCGTGGCAGCGCGTGCCGGCGTCACCAAGAAGACGCTCTACGACCGGTTCGGGTCCAAGGAGCGCCTCGTCGTGGAGTACCTCCGCGAGCGCGACCGGGTGTGGCGCGCGGACCTAGCGGAGCGGATGGTCGCGGCGGGTGACGACGTGGAGGCGCAGGTGCTCGCCGTCTTCGACGCCACGACGCGCAGCACCGCGGACTGGGCGGACGGGGTGGGCTGGAAGGGCTGCAGCATGATCAACGCCCACGCCGAGATCAGCGACCCGGCGCACCCGGCGTACGACGTGGTCGTGGGGGAGAAGGCGTGGCAGCGCGACCTCTTCCGCGACGTCCTGCGACGCGCCGGGGCCCCCGATCCCGACGGCCTCGCGGCCGACCTGATGCTGCTGCACGAGGGGGCGCTGGTGGTCGGCGGCATGGGGGTCGACGACCGCGCGCTCGAGCGGGCCCGCGCCACGGCCCTGCGGCTGCTCCGGACGGCGCTCACGCCTCCAGCAGGCTGAGCAGCCAGGTCGGGCTCATCACACGTGCCCCGCGCAGCTCGACGGTGCGGGCGAGCAGCCGGTCGGCGGTGACCACGACGACCTGGTGGCCCCGCTCCACGGCGGACTCGACCTGCGCCGTGATGGTGGCGTCGCCGTCGCGCGGGGCGTGCACCGTGCGGAGGTGGGCGTCACGGCCGGCGGGCACGCCGCCCTTGGCCTGGCCCTCGAGCACCAGCACGATCTCGTCGTACGACGTGTCGGCGACCGCCAGGCGACCGTGCAGCCGGGCCGCCGCGCCGGCCCGGTCGCGCCACCAGCCGTCGGGACGGGCTCCGACGACGTTGGCGCCGTCGACGACGAGCACGAGCCGGCCCACCTCACTCGTCCTCGGTCAGCGGCTCGACGAGCCACAGCGTGTGCTCGCCCGGCAGGCCCTTGAGCTCGACGGTCTCGGTGCGGGTGAGCCGGAACGGCAGCTCCTGGTCCGCAGCCGCCGCCCGTTCCCGCAGCCGGGCCGCCAGCTCGGTGCTGACCAGCACCTCGCCGCCGTCGGCCATCGACGCCACCCGGGCGGCCTTGGCGACGTTGCGGCCGAAGAAGTCACCGCGCCGCTCGACCGCGCGTCCGGTGTGCAGGCCGATCCGCACCCGCACCGGGTGGTCGCGCAGCCGACGGTTGCGCTGGCGCTTGGCCTGCAGGGCGCGCTGCACCCCGGTCGCCGCTGCGATGCCGAGCTCGGGGGTGGGGAAGACGACCATGAAGCCGTCGCCGGCGCTCTTGACGACGTGGCCCCGGTGGCGCTCCACCTGACGTCGCACCAGCTGCTCGTGCGCCTCGAGCACCTTGACCCACACGTCGTCGCCGAGCTCGGAGTTGAGGGCCGTGGAGCTCTCGATGTCGGAGAACAGGATGGTGACGTTGCCGTCCTCGTCGGCCACCCGCACGATCTCGTGGCGTTGCTCCGAGGCCCACGCGGTGAAGTCGTCGATCGACGACAGCAGCATGCCGCGGACGCCGCGCTCGCGGACCCGGTTGACGGTCTCGGCGGCCGCACGCACCGCGGCTGACGCCGCCACGACGGCTCGGGGGCTGCGGGTGTCGATCAGCGCGACGCGCGACTCGAGCTGCTCGAGCTCCCCGATGCGACGTCGCGCCGCGGCGAGCTCGCCACGCGTGCGCAGCAGCAGCGCCGTCATGGTCACCAGCGCGACGCCCAGGGCCAGCGCGGTCCAGGCGACGGGCGACACGACGACAAGGTTCCCACAAGGGGTCGTTACGGTCGGTCGAGCGTCATGAGCAGCAGGTCGGGCCGCTCCGGCGGCAGCCACTCCGGGCGCAGCCGCCCGACCTCGCGCCACCCACGGGTGCGGTAGAGGGACACCGCGGCCGTGTGGGTCGGCACCACGTCGAGGACCGGCCGGTGGCCCGCGTCGCGGATGCGTCGTACGGCGACCTCCAGCAGCCGCGCGCCGAGCCCGGTGCCGCGTGCCGAGAGCCGGGTGAAGAGGCCGGAGACGGCGCGCAGGCCGGCGGCGTCGGTGTCGAGCGCCGCTGCGAAGGCCGGCGCGAGGTCGCCGAGGCCCGTCACCGCGACGTGGCCGAGCAGTCGCTCGTGGTCCTCGGCGACCCAGGCGTGCTCCTCCGTCGTCCGCACCACGAAGTCGCGGACGGGGAACGGCAGCGGCCAGCGCAGCGGGTACTCCGACGACGGCTCGGCCTCGCGCTGCTCGGTCAGCATCGCCACCAGGCCGTCGACGTCGGCCGCGCGCCGGGAGCGCACCACGACGCTCATGCGGGACCGACGTAGAACCAGCGCCCGGCCCGCCGTGCGAAGAGCGACTCCTCCTCGAGCACGCCGCCGTCGTGGGAGGCCCGGAAGTGGACCCGCTCGCCGGACGCGGCCACCACCTCCAGAGCGATCCACCGGGTGGCGGGGTCGAGCACGAGGTCGGCCGGGTCGGCGGGCCGGTGGCGGGGGTGCCAGGTGCGCCACAGGTACGCCGCGTCGCCGACGGCGTGGGCGGTGTAGCGCGAGCGCATCAGCCGTTCGGGTGTCCCCGCCTGCTGCTCGCCGCGCAGCAGCGGGCCGCAGCAGGCGTCGTACGACGCCGTGGAGCCGCAGGGGCACGGGGGACCGACCAGCACCCGAGCAGTGTGCCGCCCCCGGTCGGACGGTTGCGCTCCGGTACTACCGTGAACGCGTGACGTCCTCGGCACCGTCCAGCACCCGCTCCGCCCCTCCTGCCGCGCGCACCGTCGCGGAGCTGCGGGCCGGCGGCCACGTGCACAAGCCGCTGCGCCAGGAGCTCCGCGACAACCTCCTCGCCGCCCTGCGCGAGGGGCGCGACCCGTGGCCGGGCCTGCACGGCTTCGGCAGCACGGTCGTGCCGCAGCTCGAGCGCGCCCTCATCGCCGGCCACGACGTCGTGCTGCTCGGCGAGCGCGGCCAGGGCAAGACCCGCCTGCTGCGCACCCTGGTCGGCCTGCTCGACGAGTGGACCCCGGTCATCGCCGGCTCCGAGCTCGGCGAGCACCCCTACGACCCGATCACGGTCGCCTCGCAGCGCCGGGCGCAGGCCGAGGGCGACCAGCTCGCCGTGGCCTGGCGCCACCGCGACGAGCGCTACGCCGAGAAGCTCGCCACCCCCGACACCAGCGTCGCCGACCTCATCGGCGACGTCGACCCCATGAAGGTCGCGGAGGGCCGCAGCCTCGGCGACCCCGAGACCATCCACTTCGGCCTGATCCCGCGTTCGCACCGCGGCATCGTCGCCATCAACGAGCTGCCCGACCTGGCGGAGCGGATCCAGGTCGCGATGCTCAACGTGATGGAGGAGCGCGACATCCAGGTGCGCGGCTACGTGCTGCGGCTGCCGCTCGACACCCTCGTCGTCGCGAGCGCCAACCCGGAGGACTACACCAACCGCGGGCGCATCATCACCCCGCTGAAGGACCGCTTCGGCGCCGAGATCCGCACGCACTACCCGCTCGAGCTCGACGACGAGGTCGCGGTGGTCCGCCAGGAGGCCGACCTCGTCGCCGACGTGCCCGACCACCTCGTCGAGGTGCTGGCTCGCTTCACCCGGGCGCTGCGGGCGTCGAGCTCGGTCGACCAGCGGTCCGGGGTCTCGGCCCGCTTCGCGATCGCCGGAGCCGAGACCATCGCGGCTGCCGCGCTGCACCGCGCCACCTCGCAGGGCGAGGACACCGCGGTCGCCCGGGTGGTCGACCTCGAGACGGCCGTGGAGGTGCTCGGCGGCAAGGTCGAGTTCGAGAGCGGCGAGGAGGGTCGCGAGGAGCAGGTGCTCGAGCACCTGCTGCGTCGCGCCACCGCCGAGACGGTGCGGGCCCACCTCGGCGGGCTCGACCTCGCCCTGCTCGTCGAGGCGGTCGAGGGCGGCGCGATGGTGGTGACCGGACCGCAGGTGCCGGCGCGCGACGTGCTCGCCGGCCTGCCGCCGCTGGGCGAGTCCGAGCTCTACGACGACCTGTTCGCCCGGCTCGACGCCCACGACGACGGCAGGCGTGCGGGTGCCATCGAGCTCGCACTGGAGGGTCTCTTCCTGGCCCAGCGCATCGGGAAGGACTCCGACGCCGAAGGCACCGTCTATGGCTGAGCGCTACGTGGTGGTGATGAGCGCCGGCTCGCTGATGGAGCCCGGCGGCTCCGTCATGGCGCACGAGCTGATCCCCGAGGGGATCAGCGTGCGTTGCGAGGAGACCGGCACCCACGTGGTGCACATGGCGGTCGCCGCCACGGTCGTCGGGCAGGTGTGGCGCGGCGCGATCGAGCGTGGGCGACCGCTCCACGGCGCGATGGTGCGGGTCGAGGGTGCCGTCGAGAGCACCGGCGGCGGCGACGGTGACGCCGGTGACGACAGCGTCGCCGTCGAGTACTCCGTCGCCGTCGACTCCGCGATGCTCCCCGAGGACGTCGACGCCCTGGTGGCGTCGGTCGACCCAGTCGGCCACCTGCCCGCGTCGATGCACGGCGGGATCGAGGTACGCCGCGTGGGGCACGCGTGAGCCCCGGGGCCGACGACGGCTCGCGCCGCCACCGCAGCGCCGGCGGCGTCGGGCGGGCCGGACGCCAGCGCAGCCGCTACGGCCGCTACACCGGCGGCGACCCGTTGGCGCCCCCGGTCGACCTGGCCGAGGCGCTGCAGGAGATCGGCGACGACGTGATGGGCGGGGTCTCGCCCGAGCGGGCGATGCGCGAGTTCCTCCGGCGCGGTGGCCGCGACCAGCGCGGCCTCGACGACCTCGCCCGGCAGGTGTCGCAGAAGCGGCGCGAGCTGCTCGAGAAGCACTCCCTCGACGGCACCCTCGAGCAGGTCCGCGAGCTGCTCGAGCGCGCGGTGCTGGCCGAGCGCGGCCAGCTCGCCCGCGACGTCGACATGGACGACGCCGACCGTGCGTTCCGCGAGATGCGGATGGGCTCGGTGCCCCCGAGCCCCGCGGCCGCCGTGCGCGACCTCGCCGACTACGACTGGCAGAGCGCCGAGGCGCAGGCGGCGTACGACGAGGTGAAGGAGCTGCTCGGCCGCGAGCTGCTCGACCAGCGCTTCGAGGGCATGAAGCAGGCGCTCGAGGGCGCCACCGACGAGGACCGCCAGGCCGTGCAGGACATGCTGGCCGACCTCAACCAGCTGCTCGAGAAGCGGCGGCTGGGCGAGGACACGCAAGCCGACTTCGACGACTTCATGGCGAAGCACGGCCAGCACTTCCCCGAGCAGCCGCAGGACCTCGACGAGCTGATGGACGCCCTGGCGCAGCGCGCGGCGGCGGCGCAGCGGATGCGCAACAGCATGACCGCCGAGCAGCGCGCCGAGCTCGACGCGCTCGCCCAGCAGGCCTTCGGCGGGCCGGGGCTGCAGGACCAGCTCGCCCAGCTCGACAGCCACCTGCAGGCGCTGCGGCCGGGGGAGGACTGGAGCGGCTCGCAGGACTTCGACGGCGACGAGGGCCTCGGACTCGGCGAGGGCACCGGCCTGCTGCAGGACCTCGCCGAGCTCGACGCGCTCTCCGAGCAGCTCTCGCAGTCCTACCGCGGCGCGCGGCTCGACGACGTCGACCTCGACGCGCTCGAGCGACAGCTCGGCGAGCAGGCCGGGGTCGACGCCCGCACGCTGTCGTCGCTCGAGCGGGCGTTGACGGAGTCGGGCCTGATGACCCGCGCCTCCGACGGCCAGCTGCGGCTCTCGCCCAAGGCGATGCGCCAGCTCGGCAAGGCACTGCTCAAGGACGCCGCCGACCGGCTGTCGGGCCGCCAGGGCCAGCGCGACGTACGGCGGGCGGGCGCGGCCGGCGAGCCCACCGGCGCCACCCGCGAGTGGGCCTTCGGCGACACCGAGCCGTGGGACGTCACCCGCACCGTGACCAACGCCGTGCTGCGCACGGTCTCGGAGGGCGGGTCGGCCGCGTCCGGCGTGCGGCTGCGCATCGGCGACGTCGAGGTGCAGGAGACCGAGGCCCGCACCCAGGCGGCGGTGGCGCTGCTCGTCGACACGTCGTTCTCGATGGTGCTGGCCGACCGCTGGGTGCCGATGAAGCGCACCGCCCTGGCGCTGCACCAGCTGGTCTCGACGCGGTTCCGCAACGACGCGATGCAGCTGATCGGCTTCGGCCGGGTCGCCCAGGTGCAGCAGATCGAGCAGCTGACGGCGCTCGACGGCAGCATGCAGAAGGGCACCAACCTCCACCACGCGCTGCTGCTCGCCAACCGGTTCTTCCGCCGCCACCCTGCGGCGCAGCCGGTGCTGCTGGTCGTGACCGACGGCGAGCCCACCTCGCACCTCGAGCCCGACGGCGAGCCGTGGTTCGACTACCCGCCCCACCCCCGCACCATCGCGTGGACCGTGCGCGAGCTCGACGCCTCGCGCCGGCTCGGCGCCCAGACCACGATCTTCCGGCTCGGCGACGACCCCGGCCTCGCCCGGTTCCTCGACGACCTCGCCTCGCGCGTCGAGGGCCGCGTGATCGCGCCCGAGCTCGACGACCTCGGCGCGGCCGTGGTCGGCAGCTACCTCGGGGGCCGGGGCGGCGGCTACGGCTCGACGTACGGCGACCAGCGGTTGTCGTGGGGCCAGCTCAGCGACTGGTACGGCGGCCGCGGCTTCTGGGTGCCGGGCGAGGAGTAGCGGCGGGGACTAGAGTCCGGCGCGTGGTCGCGACGGGCGGGGAGGCGCGTGGGCCGGCGGCACGCCGCCGGTCGGTCCGCGAGCGCGTGCTGCGCGAGGGGTACGCCGCGATGGAGGACCTGGCGCAGGAGCACGACGTCAGCGTGATGACGATGCACCGCGACCTCGATGCACTGCAGGCCGAGGGCTGGCTGGTCAAGATCCGGGGGGGAGCGACCGCCAACCCCGGTGCCCTCGTCGAGGCGGGCGTCGCGCAGCGCCAGGGCAGCATGCAGCGGGAGAAGGCGGCGGTGGCCCGCGAGGCTGCGACGATGACCTCCCCCGGACAGACCGTCTTCCTCGACGACAGCACCACGGTCCTGGCGATGGTCGAGCACCTGCGGCAGCGTCCACCGATGGTGGTCGCGACGAACTTCCTCACCGCGGTCGACCAGCTCGGCGACCTTCCCGGCACCGAGGTGATCCTGCTCGGCGGCGCCGTGCACCGGCAGCAGGAGTGCTGCCTCGGCATGCACACCCTGGCCGCGATCGAGCGGCTGCACGCCGACGTCTTCTTCACCTCCACGACCGCGATCAGCGGGGGGCGGTTGCTGCACCGCTCCGAGCCGACGGTGACGGTGCGGCAGGCCTTCATGGCCCACAGCGCGCACAACGTCCTCCTGGTCGACCACGCCAAGTTCGGTCGGCCCGCTCCCCACGTGCTGTGCCGGGTCGCCGACTTCGACACCGTCGTGGTCGACGAGGGCATCGACGCCGCCGACCTCGCCGAGCTGCGCGAGGCCTGCGACGACGTGCGCGTCGCCGCGCTCTGACGCGGAGCTCCTCCGGCTCGCCCGCCCGTCCTGGGGAGAGCTCCGTGCCGACGGACTCTTGTGACGGCGCTCACGTCGTGTTAGAAATCACATGACAGATGTGATTTATAACAGTAGGGGGCCACGTTATGGCACAGGCCACGTGCGGCGTCGACGTCGGGACCTCCGGCGTCCGAGCCGTCGTCGCGCTGGCCGACGGCACCGTCGTCGGCACCGGCTCGGCGGCGCTGCGCTCCCACCGCACCGACGACGGCCGCCACGAGCAGGACCCCAGGGCGTGGTGGGAGGCGCTGACGTCGGCGACGCGCGCCGCCACCGACCAGGCGGGCGACGCCGAGGTCGTCGCGGTGGCGATCGACTCCACCTCCGGCACGATCCTGGTGCAGGCCGCCGACGGCGGCGCTCGCGGACCGGCGCTGATGTACGACGACCGCCGCGCCGCCGACCTCGCCGACGAGGCCGACGCGGTCGGCCGCGAGCTCTGGGCCTCGCTCGGCCACGCCATCGCGCCGACCTGGGCGCTGCCCCGGGTGCTGTGGCTGCTGCGCCACGGCCACGTCGGTGCCACCGACACGGTCGTCCACCAGGGCGACCACCTGTCCGGACGGCTCGTCGGTCGGCCGGTCGCGACCGACACCTCGCAGGCGCTCAAGACCGGCGTCGACCTCCGGGCGGCCGACTGGTCCGGCGACGTGCTCGACCGGCTGGGCGTCCCGCGGCGGGTGCTGCCCGACGTCGTGCTCCCCGGCACGGTGCTCGGCACGGTCTCGGGGCCGGCAGCGCGCGAGACCGGGCTCCCCGCCGGGGCGGAGGTGCGCGCCGGCATGACCGACGGGTGCGCGGCCCAGGTCGCCACCGGCGCGCTGTCCCACGGCAGCTGGAGCTCGGCGCTCGGCACCACGCTCGTGCTCAAGGGGGCCACCGCCGAGCTGGTCCGCGACCCCGCCGGTGCCGTCTACTGCCACCGACACCCGGACGGTGGCTGGTTGCCGGGCGGTGCGTCCACCAGCGGCGCCGGCGTCCTGGGCGAGCTGCTGCCCGACGCCGACCTTGACTCCCTCACGCAGCGGCTGCTGCGCGAGGGCGACCCCCGGCTCGAGCGGGCGACCTACCCGCTGGTGGGACGCGGCGAGCGCTTCCCCTTCCTCAGCGACACGGCGCCGTCCACCGGCCCCGCCCCCCGCGACGAGCTCGAGCGGTTCGCGTCGGTGTGCCTCGGCCTCGCCCTCGTCGAGCGACTGGCCTACGACGTCCTCGCCGGGCTGGGCGCCGACACCAGCGGCGAGGTCACCCTCAGCGGCGGGGCGACACGCAACGCCTGGCTCAACCAGCTGCGCGCCGACGTGCTCGGGCGCCCGGCGGTGCTGACGTCGACCACGGACGCGGCTTTCGGCATGGCCGTCCTGGCGGCCGCCGAGCCCGGTGGGCTCACCACCACGGCAGCCCGGATGGTGCGCCACGAGCAGCGCCTCGAGCCCGACCCGGAGCGTGGCGTCGGGCGCGGTGCGGCCCTGGCGCCGGCGTACGACCACTTCGTCAGCGCCCTGGTCGAGGGCGGCTGGCTCGACCCCGACCGCCTGCCGACCGAGAGGGGCCCTCGTGCCTGACGCGACCACGATGTTCCTGGTGCGCCACGGCGAGACCGTGTGGCACGCCGAGAACCGCTACGCCGGCGCCGAGAGCGACGTCGACCTCACCGACCGCGGCCACGACCAGGCCGACGCCCTGGCTCGCTGGGCCGCCGGGGCAGGGCTCGACCACCTCGTCGTCTCGCCCGTGCGCCGCGCCCGCGAGACAGCCGCGCCCGTCGAGGCCGTCACCGGCCTGGTCGCGCACGTGGCGCACGACCTGCGCGAGGTCGGCTTCGGGGAGGCGGAGGGACGTTCGGCGGCCGAGCTGGAGCACCTCGACCCCGAGGCGCTGGCCCGCTTCCGGGACGACCCCGCCGCCCACCCCTTCCCGGGCGCCGAGCCCCCCGCCGACGCCGCCGCGCGCGGAGCCGCGTGCCTGCACCGGATCGCCGCCGAGCGACCAGGACGGCGCGTGCTCGTGGTCGCCCACAACACGCTGCTGCGGCTGGCGCTCTGCGACCTGCTGGGTCTTCGGGTCGGCGACTACCGCCGGACCTTCCCGCGGCTCGAGAACGCCGCGCTGTGCGAGGTCCGCATCGACCCGACCACCCGGTCCACCGCGCTGGTGCGGCTGAACGCCCCGCCGCAGCCGGCTCCCGACGTACCCACCCCCGAGGCACCCGCCCGCACCACCACCCTGGAGGAGACACCATGACCCGATCGATGATCCGCGCCGGGCGCCGTCCCGCGGCCCTCGTGGCCGCCGGGCTGCTGGCGATGGGCACCGCTGCCTGCGGCAGCTCCGGTGGCGGGGGAGGTGCCGGGGGTGGCAACGACGACGCCGTCGTCGGCTTCCTCATGCCCGACCAGGCCTCGACGCGCTACGAGACCGCCGACGCCCCGGGGTTCGAGGCCGGCATGGCCGAGGAGTGCCCCGACTGCCAGGTCGTCTACCAGAACGCCGACGGCGACGCGACCAAGCAGCAGCAGCAGTTCAACTCGCTGATCTCGCGCGGGGCCAAGGTCATCGTGCTCGACCCCGTCGACTCCAGCGCCGCAGCCGGGCTGGTGCAGCAGGCCCAGGGGCAGGGCGTCAAGGTCATCGCCTACGACCGGCCCATCCCCGACGTCGCCGCCGACTACTACGTGTCGTTCGACAACGAGGCGATCGGCCGTGACATCGCGACCTCGCTGGTCGAGAAGCTCGAGGCCGACGGCACCACGCCCCAGGACGGCGGCGTGCTGCAGGTCAACGGCTCGCCGACCGACGCCGCCGCCAAGCTCATCGCCGACGGCATCAGCGCCGGTCTCGAGGAGGGCGGCTGGGACCCGCTGGCCACCTACGACACCCCCGACTGGGTGCCGGCGCGCGCCCAGCAGTGGGTGGGCGGCCAGATCTCCCGCTTCGGTGACGAGATCGTGGGCGTGGTCGCTGCCAACGACGGCACGGCCGGCGGCACGATCGCCGCCTTCAAGGGCGCCGGCGTCGACCCGGTGCCGCCGGTGACCGGCAACGACGCCACCGTGGCCGGCCTGCAGCTGGTGATCGCGGGCGACCAGTACAACACCATCTCCAAGCCCAGCGAGATCGTCGCCGAGGCCGCCGCCAAGGTCGCGGGCCAGTTCCTCGACGGCGAGACCCCGAAGGGCGAGACCGAGCTGTTCGGCACGCCGAGCCAGCTCTTCACCCCGAAGGTCATCACGGCCGAGAACCTGAAGGCCGAGATCATCGACTCCGGGATCGCGAAGGCCTCCGACCTCTGCACCGGCCGCTACGCCGCCGGCTGCCAGAAGCTCGGCATCTCCTGAGGGGCACGCCGATGACCACCACGCAGCAGCACGAGGAGGTGCGGGTGCCGGCCGGCACGCCGGTGCTCTCCCTCCACGCGGTCAGCAAGTCCTTCGGCGCGGTCAACGCGCTGACCGACATCGACCTCGAGGTGCACCCCGGGGAGGTGGTGGCCCTCGTCGGCGACAACGGCGCGGGCAAGTCCACCCTGGTCAAGACCCTGGCCGGCGTGCACCGCCCCACCAGCGGCGAGGTGCGCTGGGAGGGACAGCCGGTCGAGATCCGCGACCCCTCCCACGCCCTCGAGCTCGGCATCGCGACGGTCTTCCAGGACCTCGCCCTGTGCGAGAACCTCGACGTCGTCTCCAACCTGTTCCTCGGACAAGAGCTCGCACCGATGCGGCTCGACGAGGTGCAGATGGAGGTGCGCAGCTGGGAGCTGCTCAACGAGCTCTCGGCCCGCATCCCGAGCCTGCGCATCCCCGTGGCGTCGCTGTCGGGCGGTCAGCGCCAGACCGTGGCCATCGCGCGGTCGCTGCTGCTCGACCCCAAGGTGATCATGCTCGACGAGCCGACGGCCGCGCTCGGGGTCGCGCAGACCGCAGAGGTGCTCGACCTCATCGAGCGGGTGCGCGAGCGCGGCCTCGGCGTGGTGATGATCAGCCACAACATGGAGGACGTGCGCGCGGTCGCCGACCGCGTCGTCGTGCTCCGGCTCGGCCGCAACAACGGCGTCTTCGGCCCCGACGCGAGCTCGGCCGAGCTCGTCGGCGCCATCACCGGCGCCACCGACAACTCCGTGTCCCGCCGTGCCGCCCGCCGCGGCACGGGTGAGGCACCCGACCCTGCCGACGCCGGAGGTGCGTCATGACGACCCAGGTGAGCCCCAGGCTCGACCGCCAGGACGAGCGCTACGTGGCCGAGGAGGGCATCGGGGGCGCCGTGCGCGCCTTCGGCCGCCGGGTGCGGGCCGGTGACATCGGCGCGCTGCCGGTGGTCGTCGGCCTGGTGCTGATCTGGACGGTCTTCCAGACCCTCAACCCGGTCTTCCTGTCCAGCAACAACCTCGTCAACCTGCTCTACGACAGCGTCTCGGTCGGCATCATCAGCCTCGGCATCGTCTGCGTGCTCGTGCTCGGCCAGATCGACCTGTCGGTCGGCTCGGTCAGCGGCATGTCCTCGGCGCTGCTGGGCGTGCTGTGGGTCGACCGCGGCGTCCCGGTGCTGGCGGCCATCGCCCTGGCGCTCGCCGCCGGCGCGCTCATCGGTCTGCTCTACGCCTTCCTGCTCAACCGCTTCGCGATGCCGAGCTTCGTCGCGACCCTCGCCGGACTGCTCGCCTTCCTGGGCCTGCAGCTGACACTGCTCGGCAGCGAGGGCTCGATCAACCTGCCCTTCGACTCCTTCCTGGTGCGCCTCGGTCAGATCTACTTCGTGCCGCTGTGGCTGGCGTGGGCCGTGGTCGTGCTGGCCGGCGTGGGCAGCTTCGTGACCGGCTTCCGGCACGCCCGACGCCGCCGCCAGGCGGGCCTCTCGGCGACGTCGGTGCAGCTGGTCGCGGTCCGGTCGGTCGTCCTGCTGGTGGTCCTCGGCGCCAGCGTGAGCTACCTCTACACCGACCGGGGCCTGCCGTGGACGTTCCTGTTCTTCGCCGCCCTGGTGCTGGCGATGAACTACGCCTTCACCCGCACCCGGTGGGGGCGGTCGATGATGGCGGTCGGCGGCAACCTGGAGGCCGCTCGTCGCGCCGGCATCAACGTCAAGCGCATCACCACCTCCGCGTTCGTGCTGTGCTCGACGCTGGCCGCCCTCGGCGGCATGCTCGCCGCCGCGCGCCTGGCCTCCTCGAGCCAGCAGGCCGGCACCGGCGACGTGAACCTCAACGCCATCGCCGCGGCCGTCATCGGCGGCACGAGTCTGTTCGGCGGGCGCGGCTCGGCGTACTCCGCGCTGCTGGGGATCCTCGTGATCCAGTCGATCTCCAACGGCCTGACGCTGCTCGACCTCTCGTCGTCGCTGCGCTTCATGATCACCGGCGCGGTGCTCGCGATCGCGGTGCTCGTCGACTCCCTGGCCCGGCGCTCGCGCGCCGCCCACGGTGCGGCATGACGGGCGGCACGACGGGCGGCACGAGCGGCCCGCTGACCGTCGTCTGCGCCGGCGACTGCTTCATCACCGCCGAGGCGTTCGCGGAGGAGGCGCGACGGGTGCTCGGCCCCGACACCCGGACCCTGCTGCACGCCTCCCGCTGGCCCGACGAGCCCTTCGGCGACGTCGACGGCGTGCGCGAGGCGGTCGGCGACGTCGACGACCTCGTCGGGCTGGTGGCCGAGGCCGACGTGCTGCTCACCCACCTGGCCCCGGTCACGGCCCGCGTGCTCGAGGCGGCCCCCCGGCTGCGGGTGGTCGGCTCGGTGCGCGGCGGGCCGGTCAACGTCGACCTCGCCGCCGCGACCCGCAGCGGCGTACCCGTCGCCTACCTGCCGGGCCGCAACCTCGGGGCGGTCGCCGAGCTCACCGTCGGCCTGATGATCGCGCTGCCGCGCGGGGTGGGCGCAGCGTCGCGGGCGCTGGCCGGCGGCCGGTGGGACGCCGGCCCGTTCCGCATCGAGCAGGCGGGTCCCGAGCTGTCGGCGTGCACCGTCGGTCTCGTCGGCGCGGGAGCGATCGGGCTGCGCGTGGCCGAGCTGCTGCAGGCCTTCGGGTCGACCGTGCTGGTGCACGACCCGTACGCCGACGAGGCCGTGCTGCGCGAGCGCGGGGTCGAGCCGGTGACGCTCGACGACCTGCTGGCCCACAGCGACGTCGTGAGCCTGCACGCCCGGCTCACCGACGACACCCGGCACCTCATGGACGCCGACGCCTTCGGCGCCATGAAGGACGGCGCCTACCTCGTCAACACCGCCCGTGGCGAGCTCGTCGACCAGGCCGCGCTGCTGGCGGCGCTGGAGTCGGGCCGACTGCGCGGGGTGGCGACCGACGTCTTCGACCCCGAGCCACCCGCCCCCGACGAGCCGCTGCTGACCCGCGACGACGTGCTCGCCACGCCGCACCTCGCGGGCGCCTCGCAGCAGGTCGCCACTCAGTCGGTGGCGCGCTCGGTCGCCGCCGTGGCGGCGTACCTCGACACGGGCGAGCTCGAGCACTGCGCCAACCCGGACGTCGCGGGAGGGACGTCGTGAGCACCATCGGTCTCGACGTCGGCACCTCACGGGTCAAGGCGGTGCGCTTCGACGCCGACCTGCGCGAGCTCGACTCGCAGTCGGAGGCGACCCGGGTGCAGGCCGGGCGCGACGGCCGCCGCGAGCAGGACCTGCGCGAGGTCTGGGGGGCCGCGCGCCGGGTGCTCGCGGCGGTCGCCGGCCGGGCGAGCGACTCCGTCGACCTGGTCGCGGTCACCGCGCAGGGCGACGGCACCTGGCTCGTCGACGCCGACGGAGAGCCGTGCGGGTCGGCGCTGCTGTGGAACGACTCCCGGGCTGGCGGCGTGGTCGACGACTGGCACCGCGACGGCACCCTCGAGCGGGCCTTCGCGATCTCCGGCTCGATGGGCGCCCCCGGTCTCGCCAGCGCCCAGCTGCGGTGGTTGCGCGAGCACGAGCCCGAGCGCCTCGAGCGCGCGTCCACCCTGCTCAGCTGCGGCAGCTGGGTGCACCGGCGGCTCACCGGGCAGCGCGTGCTCGAGCGCTCCGAGGCGGCCAACCCCTTCTGCTCCGCCGACGGCTGGTCCTACAGCGACGAGCTGCTGGCGATGTTCGGGCTCGACGACGAGCGTCGGCTGCTGCCCGAGGTGGTGGCGGGGGAGTCGGCGGTCAGCCCGCTGACGGCCGCCGCCGCCCGCGAGGTCGGGCTGCCCGAGGGCACGCCGTGCGTGCTGGCGCCGTACGACGTGCTGACGGCCGCCACGGGCACGGGTGCGGTCGTGCCGGGCGCGGCCGTGGCGATCCTCGGCACCACCCTGTGCGTGGGCGTGGCGAGCGACGGGCCGCGCCTCGACCGCGAGCCGGCCGGCATGACGCTGCCGTCGGGCCCGCCCGAGGGTGACCTCGTCGCCTACGCCACCCTGACCGGCACCGAGGCGCTCGACTGGGCCGCCCGGCTGCTCGGCCTCGACGACGCCGTCGCGGTGGTGCGCCTCGCGGCGCGCGCCGAGGGTGACGTGCCGCTGTTCGCGCCGTACCTCTCCTCGGGCGGCGAGCGCGCGCCGTTCCTCGACCCGGCGGCTGCCGCCGGAATGCACGGCCTCGGCCACGACCACGGTCCGGCCGAGGTCGCGCGCGGGGTGCTCGACGGGCTCACCCTCGCCGTCGCCGACTGCGTCGAGGCCGCCGGCGGCGCCGACCGGCTCGCGGTCTGCGGCGGTGGCGCCCGCAGCGAGCTGTGGTGCCGGCTCATCGCCGACGCGACGGGCGCCGTCGTGGTGCGCGGCGACGTCGAGGAGGTCGGGGCCCTGGGAGCCGTGCTGCACGGCCAGGTCGCCCTCGGCCACCACGACGACCTCGTGGCCGCCCGCGCCCGCCTCGGCTCCCGCGAGCGCTCCTACGAGCCCGACCCGGGCACCCGCGACGACTGGTCGCGCCGCCTGACCGGGCTGCGGCGGGTCCGCGGCGGGCACTGACCGCCTGCCGACGCAGCCGCGCCGCCCACCGAGCAGGTGGACGGCGCGGCGTGTGACGTGGGTCAGCGCAGCGGGTCGATGACCTCGTGGTCGGTCAGGGCGCCGACGAGGTGGGCGGCCTGGGCGCGGCCGTCACCGAGCAGGTGGTCGATGGCGGTCAGCCGGGCGGTCATGTGGCCGACGGCGTACTCGTCGGTCATGGCGATGCCGCCGTGCAGCTGGATCGCCTCCTGGCCGACGTGGCGCCCGGCCTTGGAGACCTGCAGCTTGGCGCGTCGTGCCGCCTCGGTGACCTGCGCCGAGGTGGAGCCGGGGTCGGCGATGACCATCGAGGCCCACTCGACGATCGAGCGGGTGAGCTCGACCGAGGTGTACATGTCGGCCGCGCGGAAGGTCAGCGCCTGGAACCGGTTGAGCGTGGTGTCGAACTGCTTGCGCTGGGTGAGGTACGTCGAGGTGCGCTGCAGCGCCGACTCCATCAGGCCCAGCGCCTCGTGGCAGTAGGCGATCTTGGCTGCCGCCACGACGCGCTCGAGCGCCGCGGAGGCGTCGACCGAGCCGTCGCCGAGCCGGGTCGCCGGTGCGCCGTCGAGCACCACGCGCGCCGCCCGGCCGCCGTCGAAGGTGGCGTACGACGTCACGGTGACGCCGTCGCCGGGCGTGACGAGGAAGAGGCCGAGACCGGCATCGGTGCGGGCCGAGACCACGAGCTGGTCGGCGCGCCCACCGACGAGCACGGGCTCCTTGGTGCCGGTGAGGGCGCCGTCCTTCTCGACCACGTCGTCGGCGGCGAGGTCCCAGCGCGAGCCGGGCTCGAGCAGGGCCGCGGCCAGCACGCGCTCGCCGGCCGAGACCGCGCCGAGCACGTCGGCCTTCTGCTCTGCGGTGCCGAGGGCGGCGACCAGGCCGCCCGCCAGCACGACGGACTCGACGTAAGGCTCGGGCGCGACCACGCGGCCGAGCTCCTCGCACACGAGCGACAGCTCGACCGGGCCGGCGCCCATGCCGCCGTCGGCCTCGCTGAAGGGCAGGCCGAGCAGGCCCATCTCGGCCATCTGGCCCCAGCGCTCCTCGGAGAAGCCGGGGTCCTCGGCCACGGTGGCTCGGCGCTGCTCGTTGTCGAAGCCGGACAGCAGGCTGCGGACCGCGTCGCGCAGCGCCTTCTGCTCGTCGTCCAGGGTGAAGTCCATGTCTGCTCCTAGAGACCGAGGATGGTGCCGGCGATGATCTGGCGCTGGATCTCGTTGGACCCGCCGTAGATCGAGGCCTTGCGGTAGTTGAGGTACGACGGTGCGGCCACCTGCGCCCAGTCGGGCACCTCGGAGTCGCTGCCGGCGCCCGAGGCGAGGGCCAGCGGGCCGGCGGCGTCGACGTACAGCTCGGTCACGGCCTGCTGCAGCACCGTGCCCTGCAGCTTGAGCACCGACGAGGCCGGGTGGGGCTTGCCCTCGGAGGAGTTGGCGACCACGCGGAGCGCGGTGAGCTCGAGCGCGAGCAGGTCGTTCTCGAGCTCGACGACCTTGGAGGCGAAGACCGGGTCGTCGAGCAGGCCGGTCGTGCGGGCGTGGCTCTTGAGGTCGGCCAGGCGACGCTTGGACTGCCCGACCGGCGCGACGCCGACCCGCTCGTTGCCGAGCAGGAACTTGGCCATCGTCCAGCCCTGGTTCTCCTCGCCGACGAGGTTGTCGGCTGGGACGCGGACGTTCTCGAACCAGACCTCGTTGACCTCCTTGCCGCCGTCGATCAGCTTGATCGGCCGCAGCGTGACGCCCTCGGTGTCCATCGGCACCAGGATCATCGAGATGCCCTGCTGCTTCTTGGGGGCGTCGGGGTCGGTGCGGCAGAGCACGAAGATCCAGTCGGCGTGCTGTCCGAGCGTGGTCCAGGTCTTCTGCCCGTCGATGACCCACCCGTCGCCGTCGCGGACGGCCTTGGTCTTGAGCGAGGCCAGGTCGGAGCCGGCGTCGGGCTCGGAGAAGCCCTGGCACCACCAGATGTCGAGGTTGGCCGTGGGCGGGAGGAACGTCTGCTTCATCTCCTGGCTCGCGAAGTGCGCGATGACCGGGCCGATCATGCCGGCGTTGAAGGCGAGCGGCGCCGGCACGCAGGCCAGCTCCATCTCCTGCTGCCAGATGTGACGCTGCAGCGGCGTCCAGCCGCGACCGCCCCACTCCTCGGGCCACGAGGGAACGGCGAGACCGGCGGCGTTGAGGATGCGCTGCGACTCGACGATCGCGTCCTTGCCGAGCTCACGGCCCGAGCGCACCTTGTCGCGGATCTCGGTGGGGACCTTCTCGGTGAAGAAGGTCCGCATCTCCTCGCGGAACTCCTGGTTGTCCTTCGACAGCGCCAGCTGCATCGATCACTCCTGACCACGGCTGCGCCCGGCCGGGCAGCCGGGCACGCTCGAGGTTACCGCGCAGTACGAGGAGGTCGGAGCCGGCTCAGGTGGCGAGCGCCTTCTCGATGTCGCCCGCGATCTTCTCCGGCTTGGTGGTCGAGCCGTAGCGCTTGATGACCTTGCCGTCCCGACCGACGAGGAACTTGGTGAAGTTCCACTTCACCTTCTCGCCGAGCAGGCCCTTCTTCTCGGAGGTCAGCCACCGGAAGACCGGGTGGGCGGAGTCACCGTTGACGTCGACCTTGGAGAACATCGGGAAGCTCACGCCGTAGTTCTTCTGGCAGAAGGCGCCGATCTCCTCGTCGCTGCCGCTGTCCTGGTTGAACTGGTTGCTCGGGAAGCCGAGCACCACCAGGCCCTGGTCGGCGTAGGTCTGGTGCAGCTTCTCCAGGCCCTCGAACTGCGGGGTGAAGCCGCAGGCCGAGGCGGTGTTCACCACCAGGGCGACCTGGCCGTCGTACGTCGCGAGGTCGCGGTCCTCGCCGTCGATGGTGGTCGCGGTGAAGTCGCCGAGCTTGGGCACGAGGGTCCTCCTGGGGTGGTGGGGTCGCCGGGGGTTCGTGCTCAACGGTGCCCCGGATTGGTGCTGCGCGCACGTGGTCGCCCGGTGTTCTCGGCCACGGCCTCGGTAGGTTCGCCGCGTGGCGACCGTGACTGCGACCCCCCTGATGGCCGGAGACCCCGCGGCCGACGCCGAGCGGCTCTCGCGGCTGCGGCGGATGAAGGCGGTGGCGCTGGGCCTGCTGGTGCTCGCCGCCGTCGTCTACGTGCTGACCCTCGACCAGGACGGCTTCCTGGGCTTCGTCAACGCCGGCGCCGAGGCGAGCATGGTCGGCGCGATGGCCGACTGGTTCGCCGTCACCGCGCTGTTCCGTCACCCGCTCGGCCTGCCCGTGCCGCACACCGCGCTGGTGCCCCGCAAGAAGGACGAGCTCGGCAAGAGCCTCGAGGAGTTCTTCGCCGAGAACTTCCTGCAGGAGCAGGTCGTGCGCGACCGCCTCGCGGCCGCGGGCGTCGTACGCCGCCTCGCCACCTGGCTGACCGACCGCGACCACGCCGACCGCGTCGCCGCCGAGGGAGCGACCGTCGTCGCGATGGCCCTGCGCCGGCTCAGGGACGACGACGTCGAGCAGGTGGTGCGCGAGGTGATCCTCCCGCGCTTCGCCGAGGAGCCCGTCGCCCCGCTGGCGGGCGGTTTCCTGGCCGAGGTGGTGCGCGACGGCTCGCACCACGGCCTGGTCGACCTCGTGCTCGAGGAGGCCCACGACTGGCTGGTGCAGCACGAGGACGAGTTCACCGACGTGGTCGCCTCGCGCGCACCGTGGTGGGCCCCGGAGCGGGTCAACAGCGCCGTCGTCGGCCGGCTGCACCTCGAGGCGATCCGCTGGGTCGCGGAGATCCGCCGCGACCCCCACCACCAGGCCCGCGAGGCCTTCGACAGCTTCTTGCGCCAGCTCTCCGAGGACCTCCAGCACGACCCGGAGACGCAGGAGCGCACCGAGACCCTCAAGCGCCGGCTGCTCGGGCAGCCGCAGCTGGTGCGCACCGGCATGGCGCTGTGGGCCTCGCTGCGCACCGGGCTGCTCGGCGCCCTCGACGACGAGACCGGCCCGCTGCGGCGGCGCGCGGCCGACGAGCTGGTCGCCTTCGGCGAGCGCCTCGAGCGCGACGACGAGCTGCGCGCCCGCCTCGAGGGTCGCGCCGCCGACCTCGTGGTCTGGGCGGTCGACCGCTACGGCCAGGAGCTGACCAGCGTCATCACCGCCACCATCGAGCGCTGGGACGGCCACGAGGCCGCCCGCCGGATCGAGCTGCACGTCGGTCGCGACCTGCAGTTCATCCGCATCAACGGCACCATCGTGGGCGGCCTGGTCGGCGTCGTCATCCACGCCGTCACACTGGTGCTGTGAAGCTCTTCGGCCGTCGTACGCCGCCCGCCCGCGAGCCCGAGCCGGTGCCCGTGGCGATCACCGACGACGTCATCCGTCTCGGCCAGCTGCTCAAGCTCGCCGACCTCGTCGAGGACGGCGCCCAGGCCAAGGAGCTCATCGCCGCCGGCCTCGTCAGCGTCGACGGCGAGGTCGAGACCCGCCGGGGCCGCCAGCTCCGCGCCGGCGCCGTCGTCGCCCTGCTGGTCGACGACGCCCCGCCGCCGGTGGTGATCAGCTCCGAGCCGGTGCCCGACGACTTGCCCTGGTAGGTGCTCCGCTGCGCCACGAAGTCTGACGCTGAGCCACGATTGTTTGCCGCGTCCAGCGGCAAAGTCACTGGTCCACCAGTGACTTTGCGGCCCCGCCGGGGAGAGCTGCCGGGAGGTTGGTAGGTCGGCAGCCGAGTCGGACTGGCGGTCCCCCGTGGGGTGTCGCGCGGTCGTACGGCGCCACTGAGCCACGAAGACTGACGCTGAGCCACGATTGTTTGCCGCGTCCAGCGTCAGAGTCACTGGTCCACCAGTGACTTTGCGCCTGGCGACGGGAACCTCAGCGCCCGAACATGGCGCGGAAGGTGGCGCCCGACTGCGTGGCGGGGTGCAGGACGGCGAAGGTCTCGAGCACGACGGGGGTGTCGTCGCCGACGCCGGGCAGGTCGGCGCGCCAGGCGGCGACGGAGTCGTGGGCCTCGGCGCGGGCGTGGTCGAGGTCGACGTCGGCCGCACGCACGGTGCGTACGCCGGTGGTGGCGAGCAGGGCGCGGGGGCGGTCGTCGCCGTCGAGCGCGATCGAGAGGTCGCCGACGGCGGGGAGCGACGCGCCGGCCTGCTCGTAGGCGAAGAGCGGGGTCGCGCTGGCGGTGCGGGTGCCGTCGAGCACCTGCTCGAGCAGCCGGTCGGCCTCGGCGTGCTCGTCGGAGAAGGCGAAGGTGGGGGGCACCACCGAGGCGAGCACGGTCGGGCCGAAGTACGCCGGCAGCCCGGTGAGGCGGCCGCGCACGCGGGCGTCGGCCCAGAAGCGCTCGAGCTCGCCCTCGGAGGTGCCCCTGCCGGTCATGCGGGCTACCGCACGCCGATCAGGTCGACGACGAAGATCAGCGTCTCGCCGGGCTTGATCACGCCGCGGGCGCCGCGGTCGCCGTAGCCGAGGTGCGGCGGGATCACGAGCTGGCGGCGACCGCCGACCTTCATGCCCTGCACGCCGGTGTCCCAGCCGCTGATGACCTGGCCGACGCCGAGGCGGAAGTCGAGGGGGGCGCCGCGGTTGTAGGAGGCGTCGAACTCCTCGCCCGTGGAGTGGGCGACGCCGACGTAGTGCACCGACACGGTGCTGCCGGACGTGGCCTCGGGGCCGTCGCCCTCGACGAGCTCGGTCACCACCAGGTCGGAGGGCGGCGGGCCGTCGGGGAAGTCGATCTCGGGCTTCTCTGCAGTCATGGCTCCACCCTGCCACGGCGGGCGGGGGCGGCTCACTCGTAGGGCTGGGCCGGCTCCTCGGTGGGCCGTACGTCGGACACCTCGACGACGGGCAGGCCGGGTCGGGGGATCTCGGCGGTGCCCGGGTCGACCCACCGGCCGGTCACGCGCACCCAGCTCTCGACGGGCGGGGAGGACGCCCCCTCGACGCGCACCTGGTAGCCGATGACGTCGGCGGCGCAGCACGACATGGCCAGGCGGTTGAGCACCCAGCCGTCGCCGTCGTCGGCCCGGGTCACGAAGCCGACGAGCTCGACGGTGCGCCCGGCCAGGGTGTCGTCCCACTGCGCGCGCGACTGGAACTCGCCCACCGGCATCGGCTGGGAGTCGTCGACACCGCCCCAGTCCTGGTCGACCGCGACGGCGACCGAGTTGCGCTCGGCGGTGTAGGCGCCCAGCGCCGGAGGGCTGATGACGAAGACGGCCACCACCGGTGCCAGCAGCAGCCACGCGGCGGCGGGGGCGCGGTGCTCGTGCGTCTCCCGGCCGGCCAGGCCCACGACGCGCACGGCCAGGGCCAGCAGCACGACGGCGGTGGCGAGCAGCGGCCACCTCATCCAGCCGTTGACGTAGCGCAGGTGCACGTCGGTGAGCGCGAGCCGGGCGCAGACGCCGCCGGTCAGCGCCAGCACGACGCCCTGGGTCCGCAGGATCACAGCAGCCACCACCCGACGAGGACGGCGCAGGGGGTGGCGACGACCACCACGAGCGGGACGAAGACGGCCGCGAAGCGGCGGCCGAAGTAGCCGGCCTCGAGGCTGGCCAGCTTGACGTCCATCGCCGGGCCGACCACGAGGAAGACCAGCCGGGCGGTGGGGGAGAAGGCGGTGAGCGAGGCGGCGACGAACGCGTCGGTCTGCGAGCACAGCGCCACCACGAAGGCGAACAGCGCCATCACGACGACACCCACCACCAGGTTGCCGCCGAGCGTGTCGAGCACGGCGCGGGGGACGAAGGCGTTGACGGCCGCGGCGATCATCGCGCCCATGACGACGTACCCGGCCGACTCGACGAGGTCGTGGTGCACCAGCCCGAGGAAGCCGCCGATGCCCTTCCCGTGCTCGTGGGCGCCGACGCGGTCGAGCCGGGGCGGCGTGCGCTTGCCGACCTT
Organism: Nocardioides marmoraquaticus; assembly: GCF_054777915.1. NCBI lineage: Bacteria > Bacillati > Actinomycetota > Actinomycetes > Propionibacteriales > Nocardioidaceae > Nocardioides > Nocardioides marmoraquaticus. Next base: position 67,948 of record NZ_BAAHAA010000005.1, read on the forward strand.
GATCCAGAGCCAGCCGACGACCACCGCCGTGGCCATCGAGGCGGCGAATCGCGCCAGCGCCATCTCGGGCATGCCGGGGAAGGCGACCAGGGTGGAGACCACGACGACGGGGTTCACCGCGGGCGCGGCCAGCAGGAAGGTCAGCGCGGCGGCCGGGGCGACGCCCTGGCGCATAACGCTGCCCGCGATGGGGATCGAGGCGCACTCGCAGCCGACCAGCCCGACGCCCGCGACGCCGGCCACCGGCACGGCTGCGGCGGGGTTGGTCGGCATGACCTTGCGCACCATCCGCTCGCTGAGGAAGGTCGAGATCAGGGCTGCCACCAGCACGCCGCCGACGAGGAAGGGCAGCGCCTGCACCACGATCGCGACGAACATCGCGGCCCAGGCGCGCACCGCCGGGCCGTCGAGCATGCCGCTGATCCAGCCCTGGCCCAGCAGCAGGAGCAGCAGGGCGAGCACGACCAGCTCGGGCTGACCGACCAGCCGGTCGCGGCGCACGGCGTCCGACGCGTCGTTCCCCGGGGGGCTCTCGGGTGCCGTCGTCTCGGTCACCGCAGCACCGTACAACGGGAACCGTCGTCAAGCCGGGCACCGCGCGATTCGGTCCGGCGCCCCGAGGCCTCTACCGTCTACGGGTGAGCACCGAGCAGGACCCGCACGACCAGCCGTCCGACGACACCGACCCGACCGTCCGCTTCGCCGACCTCGGCCTCGGCCCGGAGGTGATGCGGGCGCTGACCGACGTCGGCTACGAGGTGCCCTCGCCCATCCAGGCCCGCACCATCCCCTCGCTGCTCTCCGGTCGCGACGTCGTCGGCCTCGCGCAGACCGGCACCGGCAAGACCGCCGCCTTCGCGCTGCCGCTGCTCGACCGGCTCGACGTCGACGACCGCTCGGTGCAGGGCCTCGTGCTTGCGCCGACGCGCGAGCTGGCGCTGCAGGTGTGCGAGGCGTTCGAGCGGTACGCCGCCCACCTCAGCGGCGTCAAGGTGCTGCCGGTCTACGGCGGCCAGGGGTACGGCGTGCAGCTCTCGGCGCTGCGCCGCGGCGTGCACGTCGTCGTCGGCACCCCCGGCCGCATCATGGACCACCTCGAGAAGGGCACCCTCGACCTGTCGCAGCTGCGCTTCCTGGTGCTCGACGAGGCCGACGAGATGCTCAACATGGGCTTCGCCGAGGACGTCGAGACGATCCTGGCCGAGACGCCGGCCGAGAAGCAGGTGGCGCTGTTCTCGGCGACCATGCCCCCCGCGATCCGACGGCTGTCGAAGAAGTACCTCGACGACGCCGACGAGGTCACCGTCGAGCGCACCCAGGCGTCGTCGTCGCACATCACCCAGCGCTACCTGATGGTCAGCTACCCGCAGAAGGTCGACGCGCTGACCCGCATCCTCGAGGTCGAGAGCTTCGAGGCCGCGATCGTCTTCGTGCGCACCAAGAACGAGACCGAGATGCTCGCCGAGAAGCTCCGCGCCCGCGGCTTCGGCGCCCGCGCCATCAACGGCGACGTCGTGCAGCAGCAGCGCGAGCGCACGGTCGAGGAGCTGCGCTCCGGCGCCCTCGACGTGCTGGTCGCGACCGACGTCGCCGCGCGCGGCCTCGACGTGCCCCGCATCAGCCACGTCGTCAACTACGACATCCCCACCGACACCGAGTCCTACGTGCACCGCATCGGCCGCACCGGCCGGGCGGGTCGCTCCGGCGACGCGATCTCCTTCGTCACCCCCCGCGAGCGCTACCTGCTGCGCCACATCGAGAAGGCCGTGGGCCAGCCGCTGCAGGTCATGTCGCTGCCGAGCGTGGAGGACGTCAACGCCTCGAGGCTCTCGGGCTTCGACGACGCCATCACCACGGCGCTGGAGCAGACGGCGCGGGTCGAGCGCTTCCGCGACATCGTCGCCCACTACGTGCGCGAGCACGACGTGCCCGAGGTCGACGTGGCCGCTGCGCTCGCGATCGTGGCCCAGGGCGACGAGCCGCTGCTGCTCGACCCGGCGCAGGAGATCAAGGAGCCGCCGCGGCCCAAGCGGGAGGCCCGGGAGCAGGGTGGCGGCGCTCGCCCCGAACGCGGCGGGCCGCGCGGTGGCGGCGACTACGCGACGTACCGGATCGCGGTCGGCAAGCGCCACCGCGTCGAGCCCCGCCAGGTGGTCGGGGCGCTCGCCAACGAGGGTGGGCTGCGGCGCAGCGACTTCGGCAAGATCTCCATCCGCCCCGACCACACCCTGGTCGAGCTCCCGCGGCACCTGCCCGAGGGCGCCTGGGCGCGGCTCAAGGACACCCGCATCAGCGGCAAGCTCATCGAGCTCGCCCTCGACGACGGCCCGCCCGGACGTCGCTCCGGCCCGCCCGGCGGCCCGGGTGGCAAGCACGCGGACCGGCCCGGCAAGAAGCCGCGCCACAAGCGTGACTGAGCGCGACCTCGTGCACCTCGCCTGCCGCGCGGTGCTGCTCGACATGGACGGCACCCTCGTCGACTCCACGGCGGCGGTCGACCGGATCTGGACCGACTGGGCCCGCGAGCACGACCTCGACCCGGCCGAGGTGATCTCCGTGGTGCACGGCCGGCAGGGCCACGAGAGCATGGCCGAGCTGCTGCCCGACCGCCCGCACGCCGACAACCTGGCCGACAACGCCTCCCTGCTCTCGCGCGAGGTCGCCGAGACCGAGGGCATCGTCGAGATCGCCGGTGCGACCGTCTTCCTGGAGGCGCTCGCGGGGACACGCCGTGCGATGGTGACCTCGGCGTCCGCCGACCTGGCCCGCAGCCGGATGGGGGCCGCCGGGCTAACGCCGCTCCCGGTGCAGGTCGTCGCCGAGGACGTCACGGCCAGCAAGCCGCACCCCGAGGGCTTCCTCGCCGGCGCCGCCGCGCTCGGAGTGGCTGCGGCCGACTGCGTCGTCTTCGAGGACTCCGGTGCCGGCGTCGCCGCGGCGCGGGCCGCCGGCATGCGCGTCGTCGGCGTCGGTCCCGTCGCCGCGGATCACGACCCCGACGTCCACGTCACCGACCTGACGTCGGTGCGGGTCGAGCCGGGGCCCGACGGGATCGTGCTGACCTTCGGCTGACCCGGACGACAGGCGTCACTCGCGCCCGGTCAGCGCGCGAACGGCCAGCCGCGCGACCTCGTCGGCGTACGCGTGGGTGAGGGGCGCGGTCCCCTGCTGCCACCGGTGGAACAACGGCGCCACGACCACCTCGAGCGCGACCAGCGGATCCGTCGCGCCGGCCGCGTCCGAGGTCGCGAAGCGGGTCTCGAAGGCGCGCAGCTGAGGGGTGAAGATCCTCTCGACGACCTGGTTCCGGAGCCCCTCGTCGAGCAGCGTCTCGACGCTCAGGGCCCGCAGCAGCGCGCCGAGCACGGGGTCGTTGAGCTCGTCGACCGTCGCCCGGAGCACGGTGGCGAGGTCGGCGCGGAGGTCGCCGGTGTCGGGCAGGCCGTACGTCGACTCGGGGTCGCGGGCGTTGGCGTCGGCCAGCGCGTCGACCACGAGCGCGCCCTTCGAGCGCCAGTGGCGGTAGACGGTCGCCTTGCTCGCCCCCGCCCGGGCCGCGATGGCCTCGATCGTCAGTGTCGCGTAGGGCACCTCGGTCACCAGCGCGAGCGTGGCGTCGAGCACCGCGCGCCGCGCGCGCTCGGAGCGGGGGAGCGGCCGACTTGCGGCGGACGTCGTCACGCGGGCACGATAGCGCCGCAAAACGAAACGTTCCGTTTCGATCAGGAGGATCGATGGCACACGTCGCGATGGTGAGCATCCCGGCCCCGGGGCACGTCTACCCGCACCTCGAGGTGCTCCGACGCCTGGTCGAGCGCGGTCACCGGGTCACCTACGTCAACGACCCGGCCTTCCGCGACGAGGTCGAGGCGGTCGGCGCCGAGCTGGCGCCGTACGACTCGGTGCTGCCGCGGGTCAACCACGCCGGGGCCGAGGGCGAGCAGGCTCCGGGGGCGGGCTTCGACGGCGACGCCATCGACCACCTGACGGCGTTCCAGGACGAGTACGAGGTGATGGTGCCGGCGGTGCACGACCGGTACCTCGACGACCGGCCCGACCTCGTGCTCTACGACATCGCCGGCATCGCCGGACGGCTGCTGGCCGACCACTGGGGGATACCGGCGCTGCAGCTGTCACCGACGTACGTCGCGTGGGAGGGCTACGAGGACGACATGGCCGACTTCCACCAGTGGCTGCGCACCGACGAGCGCGGCGCGGCGTACCTCGCACGGCAGTCCGCGATGCTGCGCGCCTGGGGCGTCGAGGAGGATCCGTTGCGCTACCTCGGTCGCCCACCGCGGTGCGTGGTGCTGGTGCCGGAGTCGATGCAGCCGCACGCCGACCGGGTCGACCGCGAGCGCTACGTGTTCGTGGGTCCGGCCGTACGCCGCACCGACCCCGCCCGCGCGTGGACCCCGCCCGCGGGTCGCCGGGTCCTGCTGGTCTCGCTCGGCACGGCCTTCACCGACCGGCCGGACTTCTACCGGGCCTGCCTCGAGGCGTTCGGCGACCTGGACGGCTGGCACGTCGTGCTCCAGGTCGGCCGCAGCACCGACCTGGCGGCGGTCACCGGCGACCGGCCGGTGCCGGACCACGTCGAGCTGGTGCGGTGGGTGCCGCAGGTGGAGGTGCTCGAGCACGCCGACGTCTTCGTCACCCACGCCGGCATGGGCGGTGCGAACGAGGGCCTGGCGAGCGGCACCCCGATGATCGCGGTGCCGCAGGACGTCGACCAGCTCGACAACGCCGACGCCCTCGTCGCCGCGGGGGTGGCCGTGCGGGTCGACACCGGCGACGCGACCCCGGGCGCCCTGCGCGACGCACTCGCCAGGGTGACGGCTCCCGACGTCGTCACCCGGTCGCGCGAGGTCGCCGAGGAGCTCGCGCGGCTCGGTGGTGCCGGGCGGGCGGTCGAGGTCGTCGAGTCGCTGCTGGCCGGCTGCCGGTGACTCAGGTCTGGTGCACGTAGGAGTCGAGCTGGTCGCGCTCGAACTCCAGCTGGGTGATGCGGCTCTTGACCACGTCGCCGATGCTGACGACGCCGACCAGGTGACCGTCGTCGACGACCGGCACGTGGCGGATCCGGCGCTCGGTCATCTGCGCCATCAGCTCGTCGAGGTCGTCGCCGAGCCCGCAGGTGTGCACCGTGCTGGTCATGATGTCGGAGACGGTGCTGGCCAGGACGTCGTCGCCGCTGCCGAGGCGGCGCACGACGTCGCGCTCGCTGACGATGCCGTCGACGGACGCGCCGTCGCCGCTCGCGACGACCGCACCGATGTTGTGCTCGGCGAGCAGCGCGACGAGGTCGGCGACCGTGGCGCCCGGCTCGATGGTGACCACCGCCTGGCTCGGCTTGGCCTGCAGCACGTCCTTGATCCTCATCGTCGCCTCCCGGGGCCTCGAGTGCGACGACAGTAGTGCCGCAGCCGCGGCGGCGACAGGGGACGGACCGGGAGGTCTCGGTCAGTCGGCCTCGGGCGGGGCGGCGCGCCGGGCGCTGAGGTCGTGCACCGTGCCGCCGGGACCCTCCGGCTCGGCGTGCGGGTCGTGGTCGTCGTGGGAGCCGAGGAACGCCAGCGCCTGGTCGTGCAGCTTGCCGTTGGTGGCGAGCGCGTTGCCGCCGTTGGGGCCGGGGGTGCCCTCGAGCGAGGTGAAGCTGCCGCCCGCCTCGCGCACGATGACGTCGAGCGCCGCCATGTCGTGCAGCGCGAGCTCCGGCTCGGCGGCGATGTCGACGGCACCCTCGGCGACGAGCATGTAGGACCAGAAGTCGCCGTAGCCACGGGTGCGCCACACGCGCCGCGACAGGGCCAGGAAGTCGTCGAGCCGACCGCGCTCGTCCCAGCCGTGCAGCGAGGAAAACGACAGCGAGGCGTCCTCGACCCGCGAGACGTCGCTGACCTGGCAGCGGCTGGCGCGCAGCAGCGACTTGCCGGTCCAGGCACCACCGCCCTTCATCGCCCACCACCGCCGGTTGAGCGCGGGCGCGGAGACCACGCCGACGACGACCTCGTCGTCGACCATCAGCGCGATCAACGAGGCCCAGACCGGGACGCCGCGCACGAAGTTCTTGGTGCCGTCGATCGGGTCGACCACCCACCGGCGCTGGCCGTGGCCGGTGGTGCCCTCCTCCTCGCCCTGCACGGCGTCGCGCGGGCGCGCGCGGGAGAGCACCCTGCGCACGCCCTCCTCGACGGAGGTGTCGGCGTCGGTCACCGGCGTCAGGTCGGGCTTGGTCATCACGTGCAGGTCGAGCGCCTTGAACCGGCTCTGCGACGTGGAGTCGGCGTCGTCGGCGAGGACGTGCGCCAGCCGCAGGTCGTCGGTGAAGTCGGCAGCCATGCTCACAGCCTAGGCTCAGGCTCCGGGTCTACCTTCCGCACATGGAGATCAACGGGATCCCGGCGCACCCGCTCGTGGTGCATGCCGCGGTCGTGCTCACGCCGCTCGCCGTGCTGGCGGCCCTGGCCTCGCTCGTCCCGTCGTGGCGACCCCGGCTGCGCTGGCCGCTGCTCGTGCTCGCCGCGGTCGCGCTGGTGAGCATCCAGGCCGCGATCCTGACCGGCGAGAACCTCGTGGAGACCCGCGGCCCCCGCTCGCCGCTCATCGAGGAGCACGAGGAGCGCGCCGAGCTGCTGCGCACCGTGATGATCGGCTTCACGGTGCTCGCCGCGGGCGCCGCGGCCACCGCGCGCCGGGCCAGGGTGGCCACGGTGCTGACCGTCCTGACCGCCCTCGTCGGCATCGGCGGTCTCGTGCTCGTCGTCGTCACCGGCGACCTCGGGGCGCAGTCGGTCTGGGGCTAGCGGCTCACCACTCCGCCGCCGCCTCCCGCGAGGCCAGCAGCCGGCGGAAGGAGGCGACCCGCTCGGCCCGGGTGCCCTCGGCCGCGTCGAGGCCGCACTCGGGGGCGTCGTCGGCGTGGCTGCAGCCGCGCGGGCAGTCGACGGTCAGGGCGTGCAGGTCGGGGAAGGCCTCGATCAGCCGACCGGGGTCGACGTGCGCCAGGCCGAACGAGCGGATGCCGGGGGTGTCGACGATCCAGCCGCCGTCGGGCAGGTGCAGCATCAGCGCGCTCGTGGAGGTGTGGCGGCCGCGTCCGGTCACGGCGTTGACGCTGCCCGTCTCGCGACCGGCATCGGGCAGCAGCGCGTTGACCAGGGTCGACTTGCCGACGCCCGAGTGACCGAGCAGCACGCTGGTGCGGCCCTCGAGGCGGTCGCGCAGCTCGTCGGGGTCGGTGCCGCGCTGGGTGACCACGTGGGGCACCTCGAGCGGGCGGTACGCCGCGAGCAGCGGCTCGGGGTCGGCCAGGTCGGCCTTGGTCAGGCACAGCAGGGGGTCCATGCCGGCGTCGTACGCCGCCACCAGCGCGCGGTCGACCAGGCCCTGCCGTGGCGGCGGGTCGGCGAGGGCGACCACCACGACGAGCTGGTCGGCGTTGGCGACGACCACCCGCTCGACGGGGTCGTCGTCGTCGGCCGTGCGGCGCAGCGTCGTACGCCGCTCGTCCACGACCACGATCCGGGCCAGGGAGCCGTCGTCGCCGGTGACGTCGCCGACCAGGCGCACCTCGTCGCCGACGACGACGCCCTTGCGGCCGAGCGGGCGGGACTTCATCGCGGTGACGAGGACGTCCTCGTCGGAGACCAGCCGGCAGGTGTAGCGGCCGCGGTCGACCGTGACGACGACGGCGGGGACCGCGTCGTCGTAGGTCGGCCGCTCCTTGGTGCGCGGGCGGGTGCGACGCCGGGGGCGCTCGTAGCTCTCGGGGTCGTCCTGCCCGTAGCGGCCCGTGCGACCCACGCCTAGAACAGCCCCGCCCAGACCTCGGCGAAGCCGGGGAAGGTCTTGCTCGTGGTGGCGACGTTCTCGACCAGGACGCCGTCGACCCGGCTGCCGACGACGACGGCGGCGTGGGCCATGCGGTGGTCGGCGTAGGTCTTGAACTCGCCGCCGTGCAGCGTCGCCGGGCGGATGCTCAGCCCGTCGTCGTGCTCGTCGACGACCGCGCCGAGGCCGGCGAGCTCGGCGGCGAGCGCGCTGAGGCGGTCGGTCTCGTGGCCGCGGATGTGGGCGACCCCGCGCAGCCGCGACGGCGAGGTCGCCAGGGCGCACAGCGCCGCGACCGCCGGGGTGAGCTCGCCGACGTCGTGCAGGTCGACGTCGATGCCCTCGATGGTGCCGGTGCCGCGCACGGTGAGCCCGGCGTCGTCGAGCGCGACGTCGGCGCCCATGCGCGTCAGCAGCTCGCGCAGCTCGTCGCCGGCCTGGTGGGTGGCCGCGGGCCAGCCCGGCACGGTGACCGACCCACCGCTGGTGAGGGCGAGCATGAGGAAGGGCGCCGCGTTGGAGAGGTCGGGCTCGACGGTCACGTCGGTGGCCCGCACGGCCCGCGGTGGCACGTGCCAGCGGTCGGCGTCGGTGTCGTCGACCTCGACGCCGTGCTCGCGCAGGCTCGCGACCGTCATGTCGATGTGGGGCAGGGAGGGCACCGGCTCGCCGTCGTGGCGCAGGTCGACGCCCTCGTCGTACGCCGCTCCGGCGAGCAGCAGCGCCGAGACGAACTGGCTGGACGCCGAGGCGTCGATGACGACGGTGCCGCCGCGCACCGACCCGGTGCCGTGCACGGTGAAGGGCAGCGTGCCGCGGCCGTCGTCGTCGACGCGGACGCCGAGGTCGCGCAGGCCCGAGAGCACCGCCCCCATGGGGCGGGTGCGGGCGTGGGCGTCACCGTCGAAGCCGACGGGGCCGTCGGCCAGGGCCGCGACGGGCGGCACGAACCGCATCACGGTGCCGGCCAGGCCGCAGTCGATCGTGCCGCCGCGGAGCGGGCCCGGCGTGACCCGCCAGTCGGCGCCGGAGGTGTCGACCGTCGAGCCCAGCGTCGTCAGCGCGGTCGCCATCAGCTCGGTGTCGCGCGAGCGCAGCGCCCGGTGCACCGTGCTCGGGCCGTCGGAGAGCGCCGCGAGCACGAGCGCCCGGTTGGTCAGCGACTTCGACCCGGGCAGGGCGACCGTGGCCGACACCGGGGCGTGCGCGACCGGGGCCGGCCAGAGGTCGGCGTGGGGCAGGCCGGGTTCGGAGCCTGGTTCGGAGCCCGGTTTGGAGCCGGGGGAGGGGGCGGTCACCGGAGAGAGGCTACCGAGACGGGACCGCCCGCCCGCCGGGCGATCAGGGCTTGATGGCCTTGGCGGCGAGCCGCGCCTCGCGGCGCACGTGCTTGGCCTCGCGGCGAGCGTGGCTCGCGGCGCTGCGGCCGGCGTGCTGGGCGCGCCAGGCGACGCCCGGGCGGCCCTCGGTGTCGACCGCGGCCAGGATGAGCCCGCCGAGGACCGAGGCGTTCTTGGTGAACTGCAGCAGCTGCTGCTGCTTGGCGGCCTTGTCGCTCTCCTCCCAGAACGGGTGGCCGGCGATCGTGGTCGGGATGAGCGAGGCCGCGAGGACCGTGCTGGAGACGCGCGGGGCCGTGCCCTTGGCCAGCGCGAGGGCGGCGAGCAGCTGCACCCCGGCGTTGATCCGGACGAGCGTCACCGGGTCGTTGGGCAGCTGGGGCACGGCCTTCTGCAGCTGCGGCGCGACCGCGTCGGTGACCGGCTTCGCCTTCTCCTCCAGGGCCGGGGCCTGGCGCAGGGCGTTGACCGCCCCCAGCACGAAGGTCGAGGCGAGCAGCGGGCGGGCGACGAGACGGATGAGGCTCATGGCCCTGGTTTACCCCATACGCGCGGCGTTCACGCCGGTCCGCGAGCAGCGCCCCGGAGGGGCTGTGGCGGCGTGGCCACGCCGTCGGTGGACCCGGGTAACCTCCGGCGCATGTGCGGTCGCTACGCCTCGAGCCGGACGCCCGACGACCTCGCGGAGGAGTTCGACGTCCTGGTGGGCGGTGACGCGCCGGCGCTGCCGCACCTCGAGCCCGACTTCAACGTCGCGCCGACCAAGCAGGTCTACGCCGTGGTCGAGCGTCCGCCCTCCGACGAGACCGACGACCCGCCGCAGCGCCAGCTGCGGGCGCTCTGCTGGGGGCTGGTGCCGTTCTGGGCCAAGGACCCCTCGATCGGCAACCGCATGATCAACGCCCGCGTCGAGACGCTGGCCGACAAGCCCGCCTACCGCCGGGCCTTCGCCAAGCGGCGCACGCTGCTCCCCGCCGACGGCTACTACGAGTGGTACCCCACCGAGGCGCTGACCAAGGCCGGCAAGCCGCGCAAGCAGCCCTACTTCATCCGGCCCACCGACGGTGGCCTGCTCGCGATGGCGGGGCTCTACGAGATCTGGCGCGACCCCGACCGGGCCGACGACGACCCCGACCGCTTCCGCTGGACCTGCAGCGTGATCACCACCCAGGCGGAGGACTCCCTGGGCCGCATCCACGACCGGATGCCGATGATGCTGCCCCGCGAGCGCTACGACGCCTGGCTCGACCCGCGTCGCTCCGACCCCGACGAGCTGCGCGACCTGCTGGTCCCGGCCGCCCCGGGGCGGCTCGAGGCCTTTCCGGTCTCGACGCTGGTCTCCAACGTCCGCAACAACGGCCCCGAGCTCCTCGAGCCGCTGCCGCTGGAGGAGCTGCCCGAGGGAGACCTGCCGTGACCTCCGAGCGGCTGGTGCCGACCCCGCGCGGCGAGGCGCGCCTCGTCGTACGACGCGCCAAGCGGCCGCTGGCCACGCTGGTGCTGACCCACGGCGCCGGCGGCGGCATCGACGCCGACGACCTGCAGGCGCTGGCGATCCGGCTGCCGCGTCACGACGTCTCCACGACGCTCGTCGAGATGCCGTGGCGCCGCGAGGGCAAGCGTCTGGCACCGGCGCCGGCGATCATCGACGCCTGCTACACCGCGACCGTCGACCAGATGCGCAACCGCGCGCCGCTCGTCCTCGGCGGCCGCAGCGCGGGCGCCCGCTCGGCCTGCCGGATCGCCAGGGGCGTCGGCGCAAGCGCCGTGCTGGCGCTCGCCTTCCCGCTGCACCCGCCCGGCAAGCCGGGGTCCTCGCGCCTCGACGAGCTGCAGCGGGCCCGGCTCCGCACGCTGGTGGTGCAGGGCGAGCGCGACGCCTTCGGCACGCCCGAGGAGTTCCCCGACGACGTCGAGCTGGTGCCCGTGCCCGACGCCGACCACGGCCTGCACGTGCGCAAGCGGGGCCCGATCACCCAGGACGAGGCCCTCGGCCTGGTCGTCGAGGCCACCCTGGAGTGGCTGGTGCGGGAGTTCGCCCGGGCCTGAGGAGTGGCCCGGGCCGTCGGAATGCCCCGGGGCGCCCTGGCGTTGTGCCGGCGTACACCCCACCCGAGGAGGCCCCGTGCTCCGTGCCCTGCACAGCACCCTGGAGCGGTCCGAGACCGCCGACCAGAGGCTGCGGCCGCTCCGGTCGGACGCGTCGTCGGTCGGCGGCACCCCGCTAACCTGGACGGCGATGACGACCAGCCACGACGACCAGCAGGTCGACCCCACCCCTGTCGACCATGCCGCTGTCGACCCTGCCACCGAGACCGAAGCCGAGCGCCAGCTGCGCTTCGAGCGCGACGCCCTGCCCTTCCTCGACCAGCTGTACGCCGCGGCGATGCGCATGACGCGCAACCCCTCCGACGCCGAGGACCTGGTGCAGGAGACCTTCGCCAAGGCGTTCGGCAGCTTCCACCAGTTCCGGCCGGGCACCAACCTCAAGGCGTGGCTCTACCGGATCCTCACCAACACCTTCATCAACACCTACCGCAAGAAGCAGCGGCAGCCGCAGCAGTCGATGGCCGAGGACGTCGAGGACTGGCAGCTCGCCCGCGCCGAGTCGCACAGCTCGACGGGGCTGAAGTCGGCCGAGCTCGAGGCGCTCGAGCGGCTGCCGAGCTCCGACGTGACCGACGCCCTGCAGCGGCTCCCGGAGGACTTCCGGCTGGCGGTCTACCTCGCCGACGTCGAGGGATTCCCCTACAAGGAGATCGCCGAGATCATGGGCACGCCCATCGGCACGGTGATGTCGCGGCTGCACCGCGGTCGTCGACAGCTGCGCTCGATGCTGACCGACTACGTCCGCGACAACGACCTGCTCCCGGAGGAGACGGTCGCGGCCGCGAAGGCGAAGGGAGGAGCACGATGAGCGGCGCCACCGAGCCCCACGCCCCGCAGGACTGCTCCGAGGTCCTGGGCCGGGTCTTCTTCTTCCTCGACAACGAGCTCGACCAGGCCGACTGCTCGCAGATCGAGCAGCACCTCGAGGAGTGCGGCCCGTGCCTGGCGCGCTACGACCTCGAGCGCACCGTCAAGACGCTGGTTGCGCGGTCGTGCTCCGAGCAGGCACCGGCCGGGCTGCGGCAGCGCGTGATGCTGTCGATCCAGCAGGTGCAGGTCGAGATCTCCCGCGACTGAGACCTACCTGCGCCTGGGGCCCGATGTCGCGCATCCCGCGGCCACCTGGGATGATGGCCGCTGATCCACACCAGGAGGTCCCCATGGGCAAGACCGGCCGCAAGCGCCGTGCGCGCAAGAAGAAGGGCGCGAACCACGGCAAGCGCCCCAACGCCTGACCTCTGCTCAGGCGTCGCGACGAGCCCCGGACCCCACGGTCCGGGGCTCTCTGCGTCCCCCGGCCCCGCCACGACCACGGGCCAGGGATGATGGTGCCCGTGACACCGCAGACGCCGACCGACGAGCAGCCCGACCTCGGCGCCCTGATGCTGCAGGGCCACGAGATGATCGTCGAGGCCATCCGGGTCCACCACGAGCGCTGGGGCCTCGGCGACGAGCGGTCCTGGAGCCTCGACCAGCGCTCCGGCACGATCGTGTGGCGCTTCGACGACATCACCGTGAGCGCCCCCGCCCAGGTGCTCGGCTCCTGGAGCCCCGACTCCGGCACCTTCGTCTGGTCGTGGGACAACCCGACGATCGTCCCGGGCCTGCAGCGCACCGCCGAGCTGGTGCGCACGTGGGGCGTCGAGCAGCAGGTCTTCGCGCTCTCGGCCTCGCCGCTGCGGCTCGAGGAGCAGCAGGCGATGGACCTCGTCGCCCTCGCCTTCCGGGTCGGCGGCTGCACCGGCCTGGTCCCGCCCGCTCGCGGCTCGCTGGCGACGTACGTCGTCTTCGGCGACGTCGAGGTCCGCGGGCCCGGCAAGGAGCGCTCCAGCTTCTCGGTCAACCAGCCGTGAGCGCGATCGAGCCCGGCCTGGCCGCGACCCTGCAGCGCACCGTCGGCGAGGGCGACACCGCCGTCGCGGTGGGCTCCGGCAGCCTGCCCGTGCTCGGCACCCCGGTGCTGCTGGCGTGGTGCGAGGCAGCCACCTGCGAGGCGCTGGCGCCCGCGCTGAACGACGGCGAGACCAGCGTCGGCACCCGGGTGCAGCTCGACCACCAGGCACCCAGCCCCGTCGGCGCGGTGCTCGAGGTCACCGCGTCGGTCGTGCACGTCGACGGCCGCCTGGTGCGCCTCTCCGTCGCCGCACGGCAGGCCGGCCGGCTCGTCGGCTCGGGCGAGGTCACCCGCGTCGTGGTCGGCACCGAGCGGTTCCTCTCGCGCCTGTGACCGCTCAGTCCCAGCGCAGGGCGTAGGCGAGAAGCTGCACGTGGGGGACCGGCGACCAGTCGTCGTCCGGCGCCCGCTCGAACCCGAGCCGCTCGTAGAGCCGGTGGGCGCTGGTCATGCCGGCGAGCGTGGAGATGCGGACGCCGCGGAGCCCGAGCTCGCGGGTGGCGGTGAGGCAGTGCTCGACCAGGGCCTGCCCCACGCCGCGGCCGCGCGCGCGGGGGTCGACGGCGAGCATCCGCATCTCGCCCTCGTCGTCGCGGGCGATCTCGCGGAACGACGAGCCGGGCGGGCAGAAGGTCACCGTGCCGACGACCGGCTCGTCGGTCTCGCCGAGCTCGCCCTGCCGGGCCACCAGGACCTCGGCCGCCTCGTGGCGGCCGGCGGCGTCGGCGAGGTGCGCGGCGTAGTCGTCGTCGGCGGCGACGTAGACGGGCACGTACGCCGCCACCGTGAGCCGCCCGACCTCGTCGAGGTCGTCGGCACCGGCGCGGGCGACGACGATGGAGGACACGGCGTCGGTCCTCAGATCCCGAAGGTGTTGCGGGGGTACGCCGCCTCGACGTCGGTGATGACGTTGACCATGTAGGGGACGCCCGAGGCGAAGGCCCGGTCGAGCGCGGGGCCGATCTGACGCGGGTCGGTCACGGTCTCGCCGGCCCCGCCGAGCGCCTTCACCACGTCGTCGTAGCGGGTGGCGGGGGCGAGGTCGGCGGCGACGTCGTAGCCGTAGAGCATCTGCATCGGGCCCTTCTCCAGGCCCCACGCGCCGTTGTTGCCACACACCATGACGACGGGCAGGTCGTGGCGCACCAGGGTGTCGACGTCCATCAGCGACATGCCGGCGGCGCCGTCGCCGTACAGCAGCACGACCTGCGCCGAGGGTCGCGCGAGCCGGGCCGCGATGGCTCCGCCGAGGCCCGCGCCCAGGCAGCCGTAGGGGCCCGGGTCGAGCCAGCCGCCGGGCCGCTGCGGCTCGACGTACTTGCCGGCGAAGGAGACGAAGTCGCCGCCGTCGCCGATGACCACCGAGTCCTCGGCCAGGCGCGGCACGAGCTCGCCGTAGATGCGGGCGGGGTGGATCGGGTCGGCCTCGGCCGAGAGCAGCGCGCGGTCGCGCTCGGCGGCAGCCCTGACGGTGTCCTGCAGCTCGGCGACCCAGCCGGCCCAGTCGGGGCGCTGCGCGAGCCCGTGGACGCCCTCGCGCACGCCGTCGAGCAGCAGCCCGAGGTCGCCGTGGGCACGGGCCGCGAGCTCGGCGTGGCCCGAGACCTGCCCCTCGGAGTCGGCCAGGTGCACCACGCGGGCCGGGGTGGCGCCGTCCTTCCCGCCGAAGACGCCGTACCCCAGCCGGAAGTCGAGCGGGGTGCCGACGACCACAACGAGGTCGGCCCCGGTGAAGGCGGCGCCGCGGGCCTTGGTCACCAGCAGCGGGTGGCCGCCGGGCACGAGACCGCGCCCCATGCCGTTGGTGATGGTGGGCAGGCCGGTGTCCTCGACCAGGCGCAGGGCGGCGTGCTCGGCGCCGTCGGCCCACACGTCGGTGCCGAGCACGAGCACGGGCCGACGCGCCTCGCCGAGCAGGCTCACCACGCTCGCGACGGCGTCGGGGTCGGGCTCCTGCCGGTGGCGCTCGCCGACCGGCGGACGGACGCTGGTCGCGGTGTCGAAGAAGGCGTCCATCGGCACGTCGACGAAGACGGGACCGCGGTGCGAGGAGCCGGCGGTGCGGAAGGCGTCGTCGATGCCCCCGGCGACCTCGCCGGCGGTGTGGATGGTGCGGGCGGCCTTCGAGACCGGGGCGAGGATCGGCGGCTGGTCGAGCTCCTGCAGCGAGCCGCTGCCCCAGCGGTTCGCCGGGGCCCGACCGCCGACCACGACCATCGGCGAGCCGGCGAACTGCGCCTGGGCGATCGCGCTGACGCCGTTGGTGACACCCGGACCGGCGGTGAGCACCGCGAGGCCGGGCACCCGGGTCAGCTTGCCGGTCGCCTCGGCGGCGAAGGCGGCGGTCTGCTCGTGGCGCACGTCGAGGATCTTCATCGGCGGCTCGGCGGTGACCGCGCCGTCGTACATCGGGAAGACGTGGGCGCCCGACAGGGTGAACATGGTCTCGACGCCGTGGGCGCGGGCCACCTCCACGGCGTGCTTCCCGGCGTGGGCCTCGACGCCCTCCCCGCTCGTGCCGGTCTCGGTCTCGGGTGCCTGGGTCATGCCCGCGAGCGTAGCCCTACCCATGGGTAACGGCACCCGTCCCGAGCGGTGGTGACGGGCACCCGTCCTAGGCTGCCTGCGTGCCCTCCCTCCGCAGCCTCGCCGCGGCGCGCACCGACCTCGACGCGGCCGACGTCGCCTGGCTGCAGCGGCTGGTCGCCGACTGGCAGATCGTGGCCGACCTCAGCTTCGCCGACCTCGTGCTGTGGCTGCCCGCCGCCGACTCGAGCGGCTACTGGGCGGGGGCGCAGATGCGTCCCACCACCGGACCCACGGCGCTCGTCGACGACGTCGTCGGCGACTTCCTGCCCGTCGGCCGCCGCCCGCTCGTCGACGCCGCGCTGCGCGACGGCCGGATCGCCCGCGAGGGTGACCCCGAGTGGCGCGACGACGTGCCGGTGCGCGTCGAGGCCATCCCCGTGCGTCGCGGCACCCGGCTCGTCGCGGTGGTCGCGCGCAGCACCAACCTGCAGGGCGTGCGCACGCCGAGCCGGCTCGAGCTGTCCTACCTGCAGGCCGCGACCGAGCTCTCGCAGATGATCGCCGGCGGGGGGTTCCCGCTGCCCGACGAGACCTCCGACCGGGCCGACACCCCGCGGGTCGGCGACGGCTTCGTGCGGCTCGACCCGGCCGGGCGGGTGGCCTACGCCAGCCCCAACGCGCTCTCGGTCTACCGCCGCCTCGGCCTGGTCGGCGACCTGGCCGGCCGCTCGCTCGCCGAGGTCACCCGCGAGCTGGTGCCGCCCGACGTGCGCGCCGAGGAGGAGGTCGTGACCGGGGTCCTGGGGGGTCGCAGCGGCGCCGACGTCGAGCTCGGCAACGAGCAGGCGACCGTGGTGGTGCGCTCGATCCCGCTGCGCCCCGAGGGGAGCCGCACCGGGGCGCTGGTGCTGCTCCGCGACGTCACCGAGCTGCGCCGCCGCGAGCGCGAGCTGGTGACCAAGGACGCCACCATCCGCGAGATCCACCACCGCGTGAAGAACAACCTGCAGACGGTCGCCGCGCTGCTGCGGCTGCAGGCGCGCCGCATCGACCCCGGGCAGGGCCGGGTCGCGCTGCAGGAGGCGGTACGCCGCGTCGGCGCCATCGCGGTGGTGCACGAGACGCTGAGCCAGACCTACGACGAGCAGGTCGACTTCGACGCGGTGGCCGACCGGCTGACCCGGCTGGTCACCGACGTCGGCGCGACCACCCGCCCGGTGCACGCACGGCGCGAGGGCAGCTTCGGACCCGTCGGCTCCGAGGTCGCGACCCCGATGGCGATGGTCTTCACCGAGCTGGTGCAGAACGCGGTCGAGCACGCGTTCCCGGCGGGTTCGGGCGGGCCGGAGCACCCCGGCACGGTGCTGGTGCGCGTCGCCCGTGACGCGGCGACGCTCTCGCTGCGGGTGCTCGACGACGGCACCGGGCTGCCGCCCGACTTCGACGAGGGCTCGACGTCGAGCCTGGGCCTGTCGATCGTGCGCACGCTCGTGGAGGAGCTCGGCGGCACGCTGTCGCTCAGCGCGCGCGACGACGGGAGCGGCGGCACCTGCGCCGAGGTCGTGGTGCCGCTGCGGCGGGCCTGAACCTCAGGCGGCCGTCAGGCGGTGCGCACCCGCGCCCGGGCGTTGCGCCGCTTCAGCGCGCGGCGCTCGTCCTCGCTCATGCCGCCCCAGACGCCGTGGTCCTGCCCCGCCTCGAGGGCCCACGCGAGGCACTGCTCGCGCACCTCGCATCGCCGGCACACCTTCTTGGCCTCCTCGACCTGCATGATCGCGGGGCCCGTCGTGCCGATGGGGAAGAACAGCTCCGGATCCTCGTCGAGGCATGCGGAACGGTGGCGCCAATCCATGAGTGAGGGGTTCCTCCAGCTTGGTGAAACGAAGTTCACGAGGCGTCCCGGCCAGCAGATCCGTGAGGGCCGGGGGGCGCGCATCGACCAGGTCGTGGCCGGCGCACCGCCCAAGACTGGCAACTCGTGGTCCTCGACACAAGACCCCCTGGTGGTCGGCTGGGTCACAGGTGGGGTAGGAATACGCGGTTGCGCGCGGTGACCACGTGCCGGTCCGTGCGTCGCAGCGGCGTACGGCCACGGTTTCCGTCGTCGGCGCGCCCCGACGCCACGGTGCGGGGAGAGCGCCCACGTAGGGTCGGGCGCGTGGATCCCGACGACCGGCCCGCTGCCGAACGCACCTGGGGCTCGCCCGCTCCCGCCCCGCTCGCGGTGGCGGCGAGCCTGACCTTCGTGCAGGGCCTGCTCGTGGTCGTGGGTGCGGTCGCGGAGGCGGTCTCGATCGACAGCGACCGGTTGGTGCTGGGGCTCACCACCACCGTCTTCTTCACCCTGTACGGCGGTGGGCTGCTGCTGTGCGCGTGGGGGCTGCACCGCACCCGGCCGTGGGCGCGCGGGCCGGTGCTGCTGGCCCAGCTGGTGTGGCTGGGGCTCGCGTGGACCTTCCGCGGGGTCTGGCCGGTCTCCGTGACCCTGGTCGTCGCCGCCGCGCTGGTCCTGGTCGGGCTGCTGCACCCGCGCTCGATCGAGGCGATCGAGCGCGCCCGGGACGAGGAGTGACCACCCGCGACGACGTGCTGGCCGCGGCCGACCGGGTGCGCGGGCGGGTGCGGCGCACGCCGGTGCTGGCCCTCGACGACGCCGGGCCGCACCCGCTCTGGCTGAAGTGCGAGTTCCTGCAGCGCACGGGCAGCTTCAAGGCCCGCGGTGCGCTCAACCACCAGCTCGCCGCCCGCGAGCGCGGCGAGCTCGACGCGTCGGCAGGGGTGGTGGCGGTCTCCGGCGGCAACGCCGGCCTGGCCCACGCCTGGGCGGCACGGCTGCTCGGCGTGCCGGCCACGGTCTTCGTGCCGGCCACCGTGCCGGCCGGCAAGCTCGCCCGGCTGCGCGAGCACGGGGCCGAGGTGCGCGTCGGCGGGGCGGAGTTCGCCGAGGCCGTGGAGGCTGCGCTCGAGCACCGATCGAGCTCCGGTGCGCTGTGGTGCCACGCCTACGACCAGCCGGAGGTGGTGGCGGGCGCCGGCACCCTGGCGCTGGAGCTGCTCGACGACGTGCCCGACCTCGACACGGTCGTGGTCGCGGTCGGTGGCGGTGGGCTCCTCGGCGGGGTGGCCGCGGCGCTGGAGGGCCGGGCGCGGGTGGTCGCGGTCGAGCCGGAGCGGATCCCGACGCTCCACGCCGCCCTGGCGGCGGGGGAGCCGGTCGACGTGGCGGTCTCGGGCGTCACCGCCGACTCGCTCGGGGCGCGCCGGGTCGGCGACATCGCGCTCGAGGTGGCACGGCGCACGGCACCGGTCTCGGTGCTGGTCACCGACGACGACGTCGAGCGGGCGCGCCGCGAGCTGTGGCACGAGGCGCGGGTGCCCTCCGAGCACGGGGCCGCGGCGGCGTGGGCCGGGCTGCGCAGCGGTGCCTACCGGCCCGCCGTCGACGAGCGGGTCGCCGTGGTGGTGTGCGGGGCCAACACCGACCCCGCCACGCTGGGCTGAGCCCGCTCGACGACGCTCAGCCGACCTCGCGCAGCTCGCTGCGCAGCTGGGCGAGGGTGCGGCTGAGCAGCCGCGACACGTGCATCTGCGAGACGCCGATCTCCTCGGCGATCTGGGTCTGGGTCATGCCCTTGAAGAAGCGGAGCAGCAGGATGCGGCGCTCGCGCTGCGGCAGCAGCTCGATCAGCGGCTTGATCGACTCGCGCACCTCGACGTGGGCCAGCGCCTCGTCGTCGGCCCCGAGGCTCTCGAGCAGACCGGTGGGAGAGTCGGGGCCGTCGTCGCCCGCGTCGAGGGAGACGGTGGCGTAGGCGTTGGACGACTCGAGGCCCTCCAGCACCTCCTCGACGTCGCGGCCGAGGTGCTCGGCGAGCTCGGCGGGCGTGGGGGACCGACCGAGGTCCTGGGCGAGCTGCGCGTTGGCCCGGGTGATGGCCATCCGCAGCTCCTGCAGCCGCCGGGGCACCCGGATCGCCCAGCCCTTGTCGCGGAAGTAGCGCTTGATCTCGCCGATGATCGTCGGGGTGGCGTACGTCGAGAACTCGACGTCGCGGCTGACGTCGAAGCGGTCGACCGACTTGATCAGGCCGATGGTGCCGACCTGGACGAGGTCGTCGAAGGGCTCGCCGCGGTTGCGGAAGCGGTTGGCGCAGTGCTCGACCAGCGGCAGGTGGAGGTGCACCAGCTCCTCGCGGACGCCGCGGCGGCGCGCCGGCGTGGTGTCCGCGGCGTACATCTCCGCGAAGAGCCGCCGGCTGACGGCCCGGTGGTCGACACGTCGACGCTCCTCGTGGGACGCGTCCACCGGGGCCAGGTCGCGCACGTCAGGCCGTGATGCTGGAGCGGACGGTGAAGGAGACCCACAGGTCACGGCCGTCGCGCCGCGACTCGACGTCGCTGGTCAGGGCGGTGAGCACCTGCCAGCCGAAGCTGTCGGAGTCGAGGTCGGACCCGTGGGCGGAGGCCGAGATGGAGACCCTGATGGATCCCGCACCCAGGTCGTAGGCCGCCCGCAGGTCGCCGTGGTCGTCTGCGTGCTCCAGCACCAGTGCGCAGGCCTCACCGACCGCCATGCGGAGGTCCTCGATGTCGTCGAGGGTGAAGTCCAGACGTGCGGCGAGACCGGCCGTGGTCATGCGGAGCACGGCCACGTAGGCGGACTCGGCCGGGAGCCGGAGCTCCACGTCGGATCGCATGCGCACGGGGCCCTTCCTACAACGCCGCTGGACTGGGGCGGGACAGACTCGCCCAGAGTAGTGCGCTTCGGGCCGGCGCGTCCTGGGTTCGCATGCCGGAGAGGTACCCACCCGGGACGCGACGAGCCCCCCGCGCCGGAGGCGGCGCGAGGGGCTCGTGCGGCGGGTGCCGTCAGGGCTCAGCCCTTCTTGGTCTCCCAGAAGATCTCGGCGATCTCGTCGATCTTCGCCAAGAGCTGGTCGGCGGTCTCGACGTCGAGCTCGCCCTTGGTGCCGCTCGCGCCGGCCAGCTTGGTGGCCTCGTTCACGAGCTGGTGCAGCTGCGGGTACTTCTCGAAGTGCGGGGGCTTGAAGTAGTCGGTCCAGAGCACCCACAGGTGGTGCTTGACCAGCTCGGAGCGCTGCTCCTTGATGAGGATCGCGCGGGTGCGGAAGTCGGCGTCGTCGCTGTCGAGGGCCTTCTGGACGACGGCCTTGACCGACTCGGCCTCGATGCGGGCCTGGGCGGGGTCGTAGACGCCGCAGGGCAGGTCGCAGTGCGCGCTGACCTCGACGGTGGGGGCGAACAGGTGCTGGAGCATCAGGGTTCCTCTCGCGTCGGCTGTGGTCGTGCGGGCCACGTCGGCGACACTACTCCCGGGGTCGCGCGAGCGGCACGCAGACGCCGTACCCGGGAGGAGTGTCGGTGAACCACCCGCTCGAGGGGCCCCGGTGGGGCCTCGCCGTCGTGCGCGGCACCTCGATGGAGCCCACGCTGCGCGACGGTGACCGCCTCCTGGTGCGGTACGTCGCCGTGCCCCGGCGCGGGCAGGTGGCCGTGGTCCGCTTCACCGACGGCGTGCTCGCCGTCAAGCGGCTCGAGCACCACGACGGCGACTCGCCCCGAGCGGGGTGGTGGGTCACCCGCGACAACCCCCGCGAGGGCCGCGACTCGTGGTCGGCGGGCACCGTCGACGTGGTGGGCGTCACACCCGTGCGGGTGTGGCCACGCCCACGCCGTCTGGGTCCGGGTGCTGTGCGACCATAGGCCCGGGTCACCACCCGACGCAGCGGCTCCGCCGGCCCCTTCCCTGCCCCCATCTCCGGGCACTCTCCGGGCACCTCGGCGTCGACGCCGCCACCAGCCCGCCTCGTCGACCCGTCCCCAGGAAGTGCTCCCATGGTTGTCTCCGACCGCACCACCGACACGTCTCGTCCCGCTCCCGACACCGCTCCGGACACCGCTCCGGGCACCGATCCTGTCGGCCCCCGCGAGGGCGACCCGGTCTTCGACCTGCACCGCGGCGGCAAGATGGAGATCGCCTCGGCGCCGCTCGACGGCCCGGAGGACCTGTCGCTCGCCTACACCCCGGGCGTCGCGCGGGTGTGCCAGGCGATCGCGGAGGACCCCGACGTCGCGCAGGACTACACCTGGACCCCCAACGTCGTCGCCGTCGTGACCGACGGCACCGCGGTGCTCGGCCTCGGCGACATCGGACCGCGTGCCGCGATGCCGGTGATGGAGGGCAAGGCGGTGCTGTTCAAGCAGTTCGCGGACGTCGACGCCGTGCCGATCTGCCTCGACACCACCGACGTCGACGAGATCGTCGAGACCGTGGTGCGCCTGGCCCCGAGCTTCGGCGGGGTCAACCTCGAGGACATCTCGGCACCGCGCTGCTTCGAGATCGAGGAGCGCCTCAAGCAGCGTCTCGACATCCCGGTCTTCCACGACGACCAGCACGGCACGGCCGTCGTGACGCTGGCCGCGCTCGAGAGCGCGATGCGGCTGACCGGCCGCCTCGCGGCGAGCACCCACGTCGTCGTGTCCGGCGCCGGCGCCGCCGGTGTCGCCGTCACCAAGATCCTGCTGGCCGCGGGCATCGGACGGGTCACCGTGACCGACCGGAAGGGCGTCATCCACCCCGACCGCGTCGACCTCAACGACTCCAAGCGCGCGCTCGCCGAGCTGACCGCGCCCGCGGTCGGCGGCACGCTCGCCGACGCGCTCGCAGGCGCCGACGCCTTCGTCGGCGTCTCGGGCGGCACCGTTCCCGAGGAGCTGGTCGCGACCATGGCGGCCGACTCGATGGTCTTCGGGCTGGCGAACCCCGACCCGGAGGTCCACCCCGACGTCGCCCACCGGCACGCCCGGGTGGTGGCGACCGGCCGCTCCGACTACCCCAACCAGATCAACAACGTGCTGGCCTTCCCCGGGATCTTCCGCGGGGCGTTCGACGTGCGGGCCTCGGCCATCACCGAGGGCATGAAGCTCGCGGCGGCCAAGGCACTGTCCGAGATCGTCGGCGACGAGCTGCGCGAGGACTACGTGATCCCGTCGCCCTTCGACCCCCGCGTCGCCCCCGCGGTCGCCGCCGCCGTCGCCCGGGCCGCCCGCGACGACGGGGTCGCCCGCCGCTGACGGGCAGCGCAGCCCGACGCCCACCAGCCGCGGGCCCGGCCAGGGCGCGGCAGCAGACCTGGGTACGGTCACGCCATGTTCGCCGTCTACGCCGAGTCCTTCTCCTCCGACGACCCGCTGTCCGGCCTCGTGGTCGGCGAGCGGCCCGAGCCCGGCCAGGAGGAGGCACTGCCCGACGGGTGGACGACCGTGACCGTCAAGGCGGCGTCGCTGAACCACCACGACCTGTGGTCGCTGCGCGGGGTGGGGCTGCGCGAGGAGGCGCTGCCGATGATCCTCGGCTGCGACGCCGCGGGCCTCGACGAGGACGGCAACGAGGTCGTGGTGCACGCGGTCGTCAACGACCCGACCTGGCGTGGCGACGACACCCTCGACCCGAAGCGCTCGCTGCTGAGCGAGCGTTACCAGGGCACCTTCGCCGACAAGGTCGCCGTGCCCCGCGGCAACGTCGTGCCCAAGCCCGCCTCGCTGTCCTTCGAGGAGGCCGCGTGCCTGCCCACGGCGTGGCTGACGGCCTACCGGATGCTGTTCACCCAGGGCGGCCTGAAGGCCGGTGACACCGTGCTCGTGCAGGGTGCCGGCGGGGGCGTGGCCACCGCCGCGATCGTGCTCGCCCGGGCCGGCGGCCTGCGGGTGCTGGCCACCAGCCGCGACGAGGGCAAGCGTCACAAGGCCCTCGAGCTCGGCGCCCACGAGGTCTTCGAGTCCGGTGCCCGGCTGCCCGTCAAGGTCGACGGGGTGATCGAGACCGTGGGCCGCGCGACCTGGTCGCACTCGATCCGCTCGCTGCGCCCCGGCGGCGTCCTCGTCACCAGCGGCACCACCAGCGGCCCGAAGCTCGACGACGCCGAGCTCACCCGCATCTTCTTCCTGCAGCTCCGGGTCGTCGGCTCCACCATGGGCACCCGCAGCGAGCTGGCCGGCCTCGTCACCCTGCTCGACGCGAGCGGGCAGCGCCCAGTCGTCGACCGGACCCTGCCGATGGACCAGGCCCGCGACGGCTTCGCCGCCATGGCCGAGGGCGACATCTTCGGCAAGATCGTCTTCACCCGATGAGGGTGCTCCTCACCGGTGCCGGCTCCGGCATCGGCGAGGTGCTCGCCGACCGGCTGCACGGCCGGGGCGACGACCTCGTGCTCGTCGCGCGCTCCGCCGAGCGCGCGTCCGAGCTGGCCGCGCGCTGGTCGGGCGCGGAGGTGGTGGTCGCCGACCTGGCCGACCCCGCCTCGCTCGCCGCACCGACCTGGCCCGAGCACCTCGACGGGGTGGTGCACGCGGCCGGGGTCGTCGACCTCGGCGCCGTCGCCGAGCTCGCACTCGAGGCCTGGCAGCAGCAGCTGACGGTCAACCTCGTGTCCGTCGCCGAGCTCACCCGCCACGTGCTGCCGGCCGTGCGGTCGGCACGGGGCACGGTCGTCATGGTCAACTCCGGCGCCGGCCTGCGCGCCAACCCCGGGTGGGCGGCGTACGCCGCCAGCAAGCACGGCCTGCGGGCCCTGGCCGACGCGCTGCGCGAGGAGGAGAAGGCCCACGGCGTCCGCGTCAGCAGCGTCTACCCCGGCCGCACCGCCACGCCGATGCAGGCCGAGGTGCACCGGCAGGAGGGCCAGGAGTACGACGCCTCGGCCTGGATCCAGCCCGGCACCGTGGCCGACGCCGTCCTCCACGTGCTCGACCTCCCGCGCGACGCCACCCTCACCGACGTCACCGTCCGCACCCCCTGACCCGAAACCGGGTGGCGGCGGGAGCCGACCCGGGGAAGGATCGGGGGCACCGATGAGTTCGGTCCCCGAGGCACGTCTGCCTCCCCGTGACCGTTGCACCCGAGCAGACCCGAGGAACGCCGATGCCCCCCGAGGCGAGCGCCGAGCAGGCGCGCGACTACACCGTGCTGCGCTGGCTCGTGGCCGCGACCTTCGTCGTCATCCTCAACGAGACGACGATGATCAACGCGCTGCCGCAGCTGATGGCCGACTTCTCCGTCGACGCCGGCGCCGCGCAGTGGCTGACCACCGTCTTCATGCTGACGATGGCCGTGGTGATCCCCACCACCGGCTTCCTGCTGCAGCGGCTGCGCACGCGCCAGGTCTTCGGCCTGGCGATGAGCACCTTCGTCGCCGGCACCCTGCTGGCCGCCGTGGCGCCGACCTTCGCGGTGCTGCTGGTGGCGCGCGTGGTGCAGGCCTCGGGCACGGCGGTGATGATCCCGCTGCTGATGACCACCCTGATGGCGATCGTCGCCGAGTCCGACCGCGGCCGGGTGATGGGCAACGTCACGCTGGCCATGTCGGTCGCGCCGGCGCTCGGCCCCACGGTCTCGGGCGTCGTGCTGCAGCAGCTGTCGTGGCGCTGGATCTTCGGCCTGGTGCTGCCGGTGGCGGTGCTGATCGCCGTCGGCGGGCTGCGTGGCCTGCGCGACGTGGGCGAGACCCGCGAGGGCTCGCTCGACCTGCTCAGCGTGGTGCTGGCCGCGGTCGGCTTCGGCGGCCTGGTCTTCGGGCTCGCCGAGCTGGGTGAGCACGCCGCGTCCGGCACGGCGTACGCCGCCGCGGGCGCCGGCGCGGTCGGCGTGGCGGCGTTCGTGCTGCGCCAGCGCCGGCTGCAGCGCAGCGGCGAGCCGCTGCTCGACCTGCGCACGCTGCGGGTGCCGACGTACGCCCTGGCGCTCGTCGCGATGTCGCTGGGGTTCATGGCGATGCTGAGCGCGATGATCCTGCTGCCGCTGCACCTGCAGGAGCAGCGGGGGCTCTCGCCGCTCGAGACCGGTCTGCTGGTGATGCCCGGTGGCCTGGCGATGGGCCTGCTCGGCCCGCGCGTCGGTCGTGCCTACGACCGCTTCGGCCCGCGACCGCTGGTGCTGCCCGGTGCCCTGATGCTGCTCGGCAGCACCACGGCGCTGGCGCTGCTGCTGCCGCACGTCGGCGTCGGCGCCGTGCTCGCGCTGCACGTCGTGCTCATGGTGAGCCTGGCGATGCTCTTCACGCCGCTGTTCACCCTGGGGCTGGGCGCGCTGCCGCCCCACCTGTACTCCCACGGCAGCTCCCTGCTCGGCACCCTGCAGCAGGTGGCCGGGGCCGTCGGCACGGCGCTCGCGGTCACCGTGATGAGCGTGCGCACGGGCTCGCTCGTCGGTGCCGGCGGCGACGCCGGCGCGGCCGCGGTCGAGGGCGTGCGCTGGGCGTTCGGCACCTCCGCGGTCGTCGGCGTGCTCACGGTGGTCGTCGTGCTCGCGCTGGTCGCGCGCACCGGTCGCGGGCCGGTCGTCACCACGCCGGTCGAGGAGCAGCAGACCAGCGCCGTGTGAGGGCTCGGCTCAGGCGGGCCGCGACTCCCACTGCAGGGCCCCGATGAGCAGCATGCGCAGCTGGGTGCGGGCACGGGCGGCCATCTCGTCCTCCTCGTCGGGGCGGGCCGGCAGCAGCGACTCCACGATGCCGACCATCAGCGTCACGATGAGGTTGGACAGCACGGCCACGTCGCCGTCGGACCAGTGCGGCGGCACCAGGGGGCGCAGGTCGGTGGCGAGCTCGCGCTCGACGAGGGCGATCTGGCTGTTGATGGCCTCCCGGACCGCGGGGGGCCCGGCGCGACGCTCGCGCATGATGAAGGCGAAGTGGTCGTGGTGCGAGCGGGTGTGGTTGAGCACCACGCTGACCGACTGGTCGATGATGTCGCGGAACTGCGGGTCGGTGCGACGTACGTCGCGCAGCATCGCGCGCAGCGACACGAAGGACTCCTCGACCAGGGTGAGGCCGAGGTCCTCGATCGAGTCGAAGTGGCGGTAGAAGGCGGTCGGCACGATGCCGACCTCCTTGGCCACCTGGCGCAGCGACAGTGCCACGAGGCTGCTGTCCTGGCAGAGCACCAGGGCGGCGTCGAGGATGGCCCGCCGGGTGCGCTCCTTGCGCTCGCCGCGGGTCTCCGGCCGCGCGTCCACGGACGCGTCGGTGCGGCTGGCCTGGGCGGGGGACATGTGCCGACCCTACGGCGGCGGGGGACGTCGATGCACTTCGCAACCGTCGAGGTGCACCGATCGCACCCGCTCGCGCAGCCCGTGGACGTCGTGCGGGTCGCCGTCGACGACCACGAGGTCGGCCCGCAGGCCCTCCTGGATCCGGCCCCGGTCGGCGGCCACGTCGAGCAGGTCGGCCGCCGAGCCGGTCGTGGCGTGCAGCGCCTCCATCGGGCTCAGCCCGGCCTCGACCATCAGCCCGAGCTCCTCGAGGTTGGTGCCGTGCGGGCCCACCCCGCAGTCGGTGCCCATCGCGATGCGGACCCCCGCCTCGTGCGCCCGGCGCACGCTGTCGACGTGGGCCCCCGCGACGTCGCGGGCCTTCGCCACGACGCTGGCGGGCAGGGGCAGACCGGCCTCGGCGGCGGTGATCACCGCCCGGGGTGCGTGCAGCGTCGGTACCAGCCAGGCGCCACGCTCGAGCATCATCTCGATGGCCTCCTCGTCGAGGTAGATCCCGTGCTCGATGGAGCGCACGCCGTTGCGCAGCGCGGTCTTGATGCCCTCGGCACCCTGGGCGTGCGCCATGACGTGGATGCCGGCCACCGTCGCCTCGGCGACCATCTCGGCGACCTCGTCGTCGCGGAAGTGCGGGTGCCGGGGGTCGTCGGTGGGGGAGAGCACCCCGCCGGTCGTCGCCACCTTGATGACGTCGGCCCCGGCCCGGACGAGCTCTCGGACGCGGCGGCGTACCTCGTGCGGGCCGTCGACCACGCCGTCGGGCCGACCGGGGTGGGGGACGAAGAACGGCGCGTGGCCGCCGCAGACGTGCCAGTCGTCGCCGTGC
This sequence comes from Nocardioides marmoraquaticus, assembly GCF_054777915.1. Classification (NCBI taxonomy): domain Bacteria; kingdom Bacillati; phylum Actinomycetota; class Actinomycetes; order Propionibacteriales; family Nocardioidaceae; genus Nocardioides; species Nocardioides marmoraquaticus. The sequence goes on from NZ_BAAHAA010000005.1 coordinate 95,547, forward strand.
CCGCCGGTCTGGCTCAGCATGATGATCGAGATCTGGGTGCGCGGGCCGGGGATCATGCCGCGCTCGAGGGCGGTGCGGATGCCGAGGTCGGCGCCGCCCGCGTCGCGCACGCTCGTGATGCCGGTGCGCAGGGTCGTCGCGAGGTTGGCCGCTGCGGCGTAGAACTGCAGGCTGAAGGGCGTCTCGAGGATGCGGGCCTGGCTGGGGGCGTCGAGCGTGACGTGCACGTGGCAGTCGAAGAAGCCGGGCGAGACGTAGCCGCCCGTCACGTCGACGACCTCGTCGGCCTCCCAGGAGCGCGCGAGGTCGGGGCCGACCGCGACGACGCGTCCTGCCTCGACCGCGACGTCGCCCGGCGCCGGCGGCGCGGTCGTGCCGTCGAAGACCAGTCCGCCCGAGAACAGGGTCCGTGTCATCCCCCGACCCTAGTGTGACGGCGCTCGCGTGGGCGGCGTCACCCCGGCAGCGCCTTGACCTGCGCGGACGCCGCTTGGGATCGTTGGTGCACAGATGTACACCGAGTGTGAGGGAGGTCGCACCGACATGAGCATCACCCAGCGTGTGCTCCGGTCCCGCGTGCTCGAGGCACTCGCCTCGCCGCACACGGTCGACCGCTACCTGGAGCTGGTCAACCCCATGTGGGCCGCCAACGAGGTCCGCGCGACGGTCACGGAGGTGGTCCGCGAGACGTCGGGCGAGCACCCCGTCGCCACGCTCCGCCTGCAGCCCACCAACACCTGGCGCGGGCACCGCGCCGGCCAGCACGTGCAGGTCGGCGTCGAGGTCCCCGGCGCCCGACGCACCACCCGCGTCTTCTCCATCTCGTCCGCGGCCTCGGCCCCGGGCGAGGAGTTCACGATCACGGTGCGCTCGCACGCCGAGGGCCTCGTCAGCAAGTACCTCGTCGAGGAGGCCCAGCCGGGCCTCGTCGTGCACCTCTCGCAGGCGCAGGGCGACTTCACCCTGGTCGAGAGCCCGTCGACGCCCACCAACAACCACCTGCTCTACATCACCGGTGGCTCCGGCATCACGCCCGCGATGTCGCACCTGCGCACGCTGCTTCGCGACGGGTACGACGGCCACGCCGGCCGCAAGGTGACGTTCCTGCACTACGCCCGCTCGCCCGAGGACCAGATCTTCGCCGAGGAGCTGCAGCGGATCGCGTGGGCCGACAACCGCGTCACCGTCAAGCTGCACTACGGCGACGACGTCTTCAGCGAGCAGGCGCTGCGCAGGCTGGTGCCGGGCTACGCCGAGACCGACACCTGGGCCTGCGGCCCGGCCGGGATGATGGACCTGGTGCACGCGGCGTACGCCGAGAACCCGCGGCTGCGCTCGGAGTTCTTCAAGCTCTCCACGCGCCCCGCCGGCGGCTCCGGCACCGCCGAGGGCGAGGTCAGCTTCGCCGCGTCCGGCAAGGACGCCGCCAACACCGGCGCCACGCTGCTCGAGCAGGCCGAGGCGCTCGGCCTGAAGCCCGAGTTCGGCTGCCGCATGGGCATCTGCTTCTCCTGCGTCGCGACGAAGCAGGAGGGCACGGTCCGCAACGTCACCACCGGCGAGGAGTCCTCCTTGCCCGACGAGGAGATCCGCGTCTGCGTCTCCCAGCCCGTCGGCGACTGCGTCGTCGACCTCTGACCGATCCGTCCCCCCACGTTCACGAGCTCGAGAAGGAAGAAGGAGTTCTGATGAGCACCACCCAGACCGCACCCGTCACCTCGTCGGTGAAGGACCCGCTGAGCGGCAAGGTCCACCTCAGCCCCGAGCAGCTCAAGGCGTTCGGCGACGAGCTCGACGCCATCCGCCAGCGCGTCCTCAACGACCTGGGCGAGCACGACGCGGACTACATCCGCACCGTCCTGAAGCGCCAGCGCCAGCTGGAGGTCGCCGGCCGCGCGCTGATGTACCTGCCCCCGGCCTGGCCGCTCGCCGTCGGTGCCCTCGCCGTGTCGAAGATCCTCGACAACATGGAGGTCGGGCACAACGTCATGCACGGCCAGTACGACTGGATGGGCGACCCGGGCCTCAACTCCCGGATGTTCGAGTGGGACAACGTCTGCCCCAGCTCGCAGTGGAAGTACAGCCACAACTACATCCACCACACCTTCACCAACGTCCTGGGCAAGGACCGCGACATCGGCTACGGCATCCTGCGGATGGACGAGGACCAGAAGTGGCACCCCTACTACCTGGGGAACCCGGTCTACGCCTTCCTGCTGATGGTGTTCTTCGAGTGGGGCGTCGCCCTGCACGACCTCGAGGTCGAGAACATCGTCGCGGGCAAGCGCAAGATCGAGGAGAACGCCGCCCTGCACCGCGGCATCATGCGCAAGGTCAAGCGGCAGGCGCTCAAGGACTACGTGCTGTTCCCGGCGCTGACCGGTCCGCTCTTCCCGCTGACCCTCGCGGGGAACGCCGCGGCCAACCTGATCCGCAACGTGTGGGCCTTCAACATCATCTTCTGCGGCCACTTCCCGGCCGGCGCGGAGACCTTCACCCAGGAGGAGTGCCTCGACTCGGTCGGCCCCGACGGCAAGCCGGAGGAGTCGCGCGGCCACTGGTACTACCGCCAGGTGCTCGGCTCGGCCAACATCTCCGGCGGCCCGCTGTTCCACATCATGTCGGGCAACCTGTCGCACCAGATCGAGCACCACCTGTTCCCGGACCTGCCGGCCAAGCGCTACCCCGAGATCGCGCCGGAGATCCGCGAGATCTGCGACCGCTACGGGCTGGAGTACACGACCGGTCCGCTGCACAAGCAGCTGTGGAGCGTCGCGAAGAAGATCGGCCGCCTCGCCCTGCCGGACCGGAAGGGCTCCGTCGAGCCCAAGGCGCCCGCCGCTCCGCTCGACGAGCGCGTCGCCGCTTGAGACCGAGAGCACGTACCGGCACCGCACCCTCCTGGGCCACACTGGCCCAGGAGGGTGCACGCATCTACGCACGAGGAAGGACCGCGACGATGGGCGACGAGCTCACCCGCAACGAGATCCGCAAGGACGCCGTGCAGGACGGCGTCACCGCTGCGGCCAACACCGTCGGCACGGTGGCAACCATCCTGACCACCGCGGTCGGCGACGTCGCCCGCACGCTCGGCGGCTTCGCCACCGAGATCTTCGAGATCCGCGACTCCACCAAGCGCGCCCTGCGCGACCAGCCGGACGACTGACCCGTCCGCCCCCGGCCCTCCGGACGTCGAGGAGGCCGGCTCCCGCCGGTCGTGGACGGGTGGCAGGGCCCTTCGAGACGGTTGCGGCGCAACCTCCTCAGGGAGCAGGCGACGGGCTGAGCGACGTCGTCAGGGAGCAGGCGACGGGCTGAGCGACGTCGTCAGGGAGCAGGCGACGGGCTGCGCAACCTCCTCAGGGAGCAGACGACGGGCTGCGCAACCTCCTCAGGGAGCGGGCGACGGGCTGCGCAACCTCCTCAGGAAGCGGGCGACGGGCTGCGCAACCTCCTCAGGGAGCAGGCGACGGGGCAGGTGTCAGGCGAGGTCGTCGTCGGGGTCGTCGAGGCGGGCCAGCCAGGTGGCCAGCCGCTCGACGGCCGCCTCGTGCTCGGGGTGGACGTCGGTGAACTCCTGCAGCCGGTCGGCGAGCCACGAGATCGCGACGTCCTCCTCGCCGCGCCGGCGCAGCAGCTCCTCGATGCCGCGGTCGGTGAAGTACACCGCTCAGGCCGCCGTCGCGCTCAGTACTTCTGCTCGGCCTGCGCGCGCGGCTCGGCGAAGGCCTGGCCCAGGAGCTGCTTGTTCTCCTCGGCGTGGCGCTTGGCCTGGCCCACGGCCGGCGAGGTCGACGCCGGACGCGAGACCACGCGCACCGGGTGGTCGAGCGCGGGGAACATGTTGAGCCGCAGGTGCGGGGCGGGGCCCATGTTGACCGGCTCGTCCTGCACCCAGCGGACCTCCTTGAGGTTCGGGAAGCGCTTCAGCTCCTCCGCGACGTCCTCGGTCGGGCGCGGGTAGAGCTGCTCGAGCCGCACGATGGCGGTCGTCAGGTCGTCGCCCTGGCGCTTGGCCCGCTCGACCACGAGGTCCCACGTGATCCGGCCGCTGCACAGCAGCACCGTGTCGACCTTCGCGGGGTCGACGGCGCGGTCGCTGATCATCGGCTCGAAGGTGCCCGTGGTGAAGTCCTCGGGCTGCGAGGCCGCCTCCTTGCGGCGCAGCATCGACTTCGGCGTGAAGACGACCATCGGTCGGTGCCGCTGGCCGAGGGTGTGGCGGCGCAGCAGGTGGAAGTAGCTGGCCGGGCTCGACGGCTGCGCGACCACGAAGGCGTCGTCGGCCGCCATCGTCAGGAACCGCTCGATGCGGGCCGAGGAGTGGTCGGGGCCCTGGCCCTCGTAGCCGTGGGGGAGAAGCAGGACGACGCCCGACTGCTGGCCCCACTTGGTCTCGCCCGAGGTGATGAACTCGTCGATGACCGTCTGGGCGCCGTTGACGAAGTCGCCGAACTGCGCCTCCCACGCCACGAGGGCGTCGGGCCGGGCCACGGAGTAGCCGTACTCGAAGCCGAGGGCGGCGTACTCGGAGAGCAGCGAGTCGTAGACGTAGAACTTCGCCTGGTCCTCGCTGAGGTTGGACAGCGGCGTCCACTCCTGGGCGTTGTGGCGGTCGATGATGGTCGCGAAGCGGCTGGCGAAGGTGCCGCGGCGCGAGTCCTGGCCGGCCAGGCGCACGGTGCGGCCGTCCATCAGCAGCGAGCCGAAGGCGAGGATCTCGCCTGCGCCCCAGTCGATCGGCCCCTCCTTCATCGCCGCCGACCGGCGCTGCAGCTGCGGCAGCACCTTCGGGTGCACGGTGAAGCCCTCGGGTGCCGAGACGTAGGCGTCGGCGATGCGCTTGAGCACCTCGGCGGGGACCGCCGTGGTGTAGTCCTCGGCGCTCTTCTCGGGGTAGTCGGGCACGGTCGTCCAGCCCTTGGGCGCCGAGGTGGCCTCGCGGACCTCGGTGAAGACCCGTTCGAGCTGCTGCTGGTAGTCGCGCAGGACCTGCTCGGCCTCCTCGAGCGTGATGTCGCCGCGACCGATCAGCGACTCGGTGTAGAGCTTGCGCACCGAACGCTTCTGCTCGATGAGGTCGTACATCAGCGGCTGGGTGTACGACGGGTCGTCACCCTCGTTGTGACCGCGGCGGCGGTAGCACACCAGGTCGATGACGACGTCCTTGTTGAAGGCCTGGCGGTACTCGAAGGCCAGCCGCGCGACGCGGATGCACGCCTCGGGGTCGTCGGCGTTGACGTGGAAGATCGGGGCCTGGACCATCCGGGCGACGTCGGTGCAGTAGAGCGACGAGCGCGACGCAGCCGGGGAGGTGGTGAAGCCGACCTGGTTGTTGACGACGACGTGCACGGTGCCGCCGGTGCGGTAGCCGCGCAGCTGGGAGAGGTTGAGGGTCTCGGCGACCACGCCCTGGCCGGCGAACGCCGCGTCGCCGTGCACCAGCAGCGGCAGCACGGGGAAGACCTCGCCCTGGTTGAGCACGTCCTGCTTGGCGCGCACGACGCCCTCGAGGACCGGGTCGACCGCCTCGAGGTGCGAGGGGTTGGCGGCCACCGACACCTTGACGGTGTCGCCGTGGTCGGAGACGAACTCGCCCTCGGCGCCGAGGTGGTACTTCACGTCGCCCGAGCCCTGGACGGTGCGGGGGTCGATGTTGCCCTCGAACTCGCGGAAGATCTGGCTGTAGCTCTTGCCGACGATGTTGGCCAGCACGTTGAGCCGGCCGCGGTGGGCCATGCCGATGCTGACCTCGTCGAGGCCGGCCTCGGCGGCGGCCTCGCAGATCTCGTCGAGCAGCGCGACCGTGGTCTCCCCGCCCTCGAGGCTGAAGCGCTTCTGCCCGACGAACTTGGTCTGCAGGAAGGTCTCGAAGGCCTCGCCCTGGTTGAGCTTGAGCAGGATCCGCAGCTGCTCCTCGCGCGGGGGCTTGCGGTGGGGCTGCTCCACACGCTCCTGGATCCAGCGGCGCTGCTCGGGGTCCTGGATGTGCATGTACTCGATGCCGACGGTGCGGCAGTAGGAGTCGCGCAGGATGCCGAGGATCGAGCGCATCTTCATGAACCGGCGCTCGCCGCCGAAGGACCCGGTCGCGAACTCGCGGTCGAGGTCCCACAGGGTCAGTCCGTGGCTCTCGACCTCGAGGTCGGGGTGGCTGCGCTGCTTGTACTCGAGCGGGTCGGTGTCGGCCATCATGTGGCCGCGCACGCGGTAGGCGTGGATCAGCTCGAGGATGCGGGCCTGCTTGCTGATCTCGTCGTCGTGGTTGGCCGAGATGTCGTTGGACCAGCGGATCGGCTCGTAGGGGATGCGCAGCGCGCGGAAGATGTCGTCGTAGAAGTTGTCCTCGCCGAGCAGCAGCTGGTGGACCCGGCGCAGGAACTCGCCGCTCTGGGCCCCCTGGATGACCCGGTGGTCGTAGGTCGAGGTCAGCGTCATGACCTTGCTGATCGCGTTGCGCGTCAGCGTTTCCTCCGAGGCCCCCTGGAAGGCGGGCGGGTACTCCATCGAGCCGACGCCGATGATGGCGCCCTGGCCCTTCATCAGGCGGGGCACCGAGTGGTTGGTGCCGATGGTGCCGGGGTTGGTGAGGCTGATCGAGGTGCCCTGGAAGTCGGCCACGGTGAGCTTGCCGCCGCGCGCCTTGCGGACGAGCTCCTCGTAGGCGGTCCAGAACTGGGCGAAGTCCATCTGCTCGGCGCCCTTGATGCTCGGCACCAGCAGCTGGCGGGTGCCGTCGGGCTTCGGCAGGTCGATGGCCAGGCCGAGGTTGACGTGCGCCGGGGTGATGAGGTTGGGCTTGCCGTCGACGGTGTCGAAGCCGACGTTCATCTCCGGCATCGACTGCAGCGCCCTGACCAGGGCGAAGCCGATCAGGTGGGTGAACGACACCTTGCCGCCTCGAGCGCGGGCGAGGTGGTTGTTGATGACGATGCGGTTGTCCCACAGCAGCTTGACCGGCACCGAGCGCACGCTGGTGGCGGTCGGCACCGTGAGGCTGGCGTCCATGTTGGCCGCCGTGCGTGCGGGCGCGCCGCGCAGCACGGTGTACGTCGGCTCGGCCGGCTTCTCCGCGGCCTGGTCGCTCCCGTCCTCGGTGCCGTTCTTGGTGCCGTTCTTGGTGCCGTTCTTGGTGCCGGTCTTGTTGGCGGGCTTGGTGGCCTGCTTCTGGTTCGTCTTCTGCTCGGGCTCGGAGGCGCTCTGGGTCACGGTCTCGCTCTTCTTCGCAGCGGCGGGCTTGTCGGCGGGCTTCTCGGCGGGCTTCTCGGCGGGCTTCTCGGCGGGCTCGGCAGCAGGTCGCCCGGACGTCGGGGCGGCCTTCGCGGTCGGCTTCTCGTCCTGCGTGCCGGCCGGCTCCTGCGTGGCCCTCTCGGCGGTCGTCTCGGCGGTCTTCTCGGCGGCACCGTTGGTGCCCCCCGCAGCCTCGCCGGACCGGGCGTCGTCGCCCTGGTGGTCGAAGAAGTCCCACCACACCTTGTCGACGCTGTGCGGGTCCTTGCGGTAGCGCTCGTGCATCTCCTCCACGAGCCATTCGTTGGCTCCGAAACCGGAGGGTGCTGCCTTTTCCGAGGACTCGGGCACGGTGTGTTCCGCCTCTATTCCAGACCGTGGGTGTGTGACCTCTGGACAGGTTAGTCCCAGGCCACCCGCGCCTGCACCGCAGGCCGCTACCCGCCAGTCGGCCCGCCAGTCGGCCCGTCAGTCGGCCCGTCAGCCGGCCCGTCGGCCAGCAGGTCGTGCCGGGTCGCGGGGGTGACGGGAGGTCCGACCACGTCCCCGGGCCGCGGCCACCACACGCGAGGGCGATACGCACATAATTCGGACTAATAGTCTCGATTGGTATGCACCGGTACGCGTTCTATGTGACGGTTGTCCTATACGGGGACCCGCCATCACGAAGGACCGAGATCATGCACCACCGCATCGTCGCCACCCGCGCCGCCCGTCTCGTGGGCGCCCTCGTCGTCACCTCCTCGCTGTCGCTGGGCCTCGCGGCCGCGCCGGCCCAGGCCGGCGGCGAGCCGGCCACCCGGGCGATCGAGTCGAGCTTCGACGACCAGGTGATCGCCCTGGTCAACGCCGAGCGCGCCGAGCGCGACCTCAAGCCGCTGCGTGCGGCGAGCTGCGTCGACCGCTTCGCCGCCAAGCAGGCGAACGCCATGGCCCGCAAGAACCGGATGTACCACCAGGTCCTGCGTCCCGTCCTGCGCGAGTGCAACCTGCGGACCGCCGGAGAGAACGTCGCCTGGCGCTCGCCGAGCATGTCCGCCGCCCAGGTGGTGCAGATGTGGATGAAGTCGCCCGGCCACAAGCGCAACATCCTCAGCAAGCGCTACCGGACCATCGGGGTCGACGCCGTGCAGCACGCCCGCAGCGGCCGGGTGTACGCCGCTCAGGTCTTCGGCTCCTGACGGCGCCGCGGTAACCGCGACACGCGTTGCGGTAACCCCTTTACTCGCGACACCGAGTCGCACTAACCTCGTCGGACCGACCCGCCGCCCGGTCGTCGCCCGGGCGCACGACGAGAGGTGAGCGCGATGACGACGACGCAGGATCGTGGCCAGGCCGACGGGGCGAGCTACGAGGAGCGGCTGCTCACCCTCTCGGAGGCGTCGGTCCACCGGCACTTCGACGCGTTCCTCGACATCGCCTGGGACGATCCCGACCACGCCGTCGACCCGACCGACCCGCGGTGGGTGCTGCCGGAGGTCGACGCGCTCGGACGGCACTCCTGGTACCAGGCGCTGCCGCTCGAGGAGCGCATCCGGATCGGGCTCTACCGGCAGGCCAACGTCACCAAGGTCGGCCTGCAGTTCGAGCAGATCCTCATCGCCGGGCTGATGAACTACGCGTTCTCGCTGCCCCACGGGTCCGCGGAGTTCCGCTACTGCACCCACGAGGCGACCGAGGAGACCCACCACACCCAGATGTTCCAGGAGTTCGTGAACCGCAGCGGGCAGGACGTCCCGGGCGGCTCGCGGCTGTTCACCACGCTCGCGCCGGTGCTGCCGATCGCGGCCACGCTGGTGCCGTACGGATTCTTCTTCGGCGTCCTGGCGGGCGAGGAGCCGATCGACCACGTGCAGAAGTCGATCCTGCGGGCAGGCGACGACATGCCGCCGCTGCTGCGTCGCATCATGCAGATCCACGTGGCCGAGGAGGCCCGGCACATCGGCTTCGCCCACCAGTACCTCGAGCACCGTGCCGACCGGCTCACCCGGTTCGACCGCGCCCTGCTCTCGGTCGCGGTCCCGGTGGTGATGCGCTGGCTGGCCGGCGAGATCCTCGTGCCGAGCCGCCGCGCCCGGCGCGACATGGGAATCCCGCGCCAGGTCGCCCGGGAGGTGTGGTTCGACTCCCCGGAGTCGCGCAAGTTCCTGCGCGACCTGTTCGGCGACGTGCGGATGCTGGTCGAGGACTGCGGCCTGATGAACCGCCCCGCCCGCTGGGTCTGGCGCCGTCTGGGCATCGACGGGCGGGCCTCGCGCCACCGCAGCCAGGTCGCCTCGGCCGCGGCCTGAGGCCCACGGACGGTCCGCCCCGTGCCCTACGTCGTCACGCAGGCGTGCTGCGCCGACGCCTCGTGCGTCGTCGCCTGCCCGGTCAACTGCATCCACCCCACGCCGGGCGAGCCCGGCTTCGCCACCGCCGAGATGCTGTACGTCGACGGCACCTCCTGCGTCGACTGCGGGGCGTGCGCGTCGGCCTGCCCGGTCGACGCCGTCAAGCCGCACACGCGGCTGTCGCCCTCGGAGGAGCCGTTCGTGGCGATCAACGCGGCCTACTACGACTGCTTCCCCCACGCCGACCGTGCCCCCCTCGCCCCCGTCGCCGAGCAGCGGCGGCTGCGACGACCCGGTCCGTTCCGGGTGGCCGTCGTGGGAGCGGGGCCGGCGGGGCTCTACACCGCCGACGAGCTGCTCAAGCACCCGGAGGTGTCGGTCGACGTCCTCGACCGGTTGCCGGCGCCGTACGGCCTGGTCCGTGCCGGCGTCGCCCCGGACCACCCGCACACCAAGCGCGTCGAGCGGCTGTTCACCGCGATCGAGGACCAGCCGGGGTTCCGCTACCGGCTCGGTGTCGAGGTGGGTCGCGACGTCAGCCTCGCCGACCTCGAGCGGCACTACGACGCCGTCGTCTACTGCGTGGGCGCCGCGACCGACCGTGCCCTCGGGATCGAGGGGGAGCAGCTGCGCGGCTCGCTCCCGGCCACGCAGGTGGTCGCCTGGTACAACGGCCACCCCGACGCCCGCGACCTCGAGGTGCCGCTCGACCACGAGCGCGCGGTCGTGGTCGGCAACGGCAACGTCGCGCTCGACGTCGCCCGCCTGCTCGCCCGCCCGGCGGCCGACCTCGTCGCCACCGACGTCGCCCCCCACGCCCACGCCGCGCTCGACGCGAGCCGGCTGCGCGAGGTCGTCGTGCTCGGCCGACGCGGTCCCGCGCAGGCCGCCTTCACCGTGCCCGAGCTCGTCGGCCTGGTCGCGCTGGCCGACAGCGGGGCCGTCGACGTCGTCGTCGAGGCGCCTGCCGAGGCCCTCGAGCCGACCGGCGACGACCCGGCCGCGCGTCAGCGGGTGGCCCTGCTCGCCGGGCTCGCCGACCGCCCGCGCACGCCGGGCCGCCGAGCCGTGGTGCTGCGGTTCTGCGCGCAGCCGGTCCGGCTGCTCGACGACGGCTCCGGCCGCGTGGGCGGGCTGGTGGTGGCCCGCACCCGGCTGGTCACCGGCGCCGGTGGCGCCGTCGTCGCGGAGCCGACGGGGGAGCACGAGGTGATCGGCTGCGGCCTGGTGCTGCGCTCCATCGGCTACCGCGGCCGGCCGGTCACCGACCTGCCGCACGACCCGGTCACCGGCACGGTGCCCCACCAGCGAGGCCGGGTGCGCCCGGGCCTCTACGTCGCCGGCTGGGTCAAGCGCGGCGCCAGCGGCTTCATCGGTACCAACAAGAGCGACGCCGAGGAGACCGTGGCGAGCCTGCTCGACGACCTCGACGCAGGAGTCGGCCCAGCCGCCGGTCCAGGCCCCGACCTCGTGGTCGGGCTCGACCTGGCCGACTGGCGGGCCCTCGACCGCGAGGAGCGGCGCCGAGGCGCCGGTCGTGGAGCCCCGCGCGAGAAGGTCGTCGACGTCGACGAGGCCGTCGCGGTCGCCGTCGCCGCGCGACCCCGACCCGGGCCGCGGTCTACGCTGCGGCTCAGCACGGTCCTGACCAGGGGGTCCGGCCGACGGGGGTGAGCACGGTGGCGACACGGCCGACGAGCACCCCGAAGGACGGTCGCCAGTCGCGCTGGGACGCCCACAACCGCCAGCGACGCCAGGACATCATCGACGCCGCGCTCGAGGTGGTCGAGGGTGGCGCACCCGGGGCGGAGTTCCACGTCCAGCAGATCGCCGAGCGCGCCGGGCTCAACCGCAGCGTCGTCTACCGCCACTTCGCCGACCGGGCCGACCTCGACCGTGCGATCCAGGTGCAGATCGGCGCCGGGCTCAGCTCGCGGCTGCTGCCCGAGGTCAATCTTGACGGCACCGTCGACGAGATCATCGGTCGCATCGTCGCCACCTACGTGTCCTGGGTGGTCGAGCACCCCGCGCTCTACGCCTTCGCCGACACCGGCGGGGGCGCCGAGGAGGGCGTCGCCGCGGTGGCGGAGACGCTGGTGGTCGTCCTCGAGACCGCCATCGACCTGCTCGGCGTCGAGCTCGGCGACGACGAGCGAGCGTCCGTCTCGCCGCTCGCCTACGGGCTCGTCGGCGCGGTGCTCGGCGCCGTACGACGCTGGGTCGCCCGGGGCGCGGAGGAGCCGGCGGCCGAGCGGCTGTCGGTGCTGCTGGCGCAGTCGGTGTGGTACCTGCTCGACGGCCACGCGCGGCGGCTCGGGCTCGACATCGACCCGCACCTGAGCCTGCAGCAGCTGCTGCAGGCCGCCGAGACGGCCTGACGAGGGGGCCTGACGAGCGGGCCTGACGATGTGGGCGCCTCCGGCAGGATTCGAACCTGCGACACCTGGTACCGGAAACCAGTGCTCTATCCCCTGAGCTACGGAGGCTCGCGCGACCTGGTGGTGAGACGGTGCTGTGGCGGCCGCGCGGGTGCTGCTCGGGGGCAGACAGTACCGGGCGGTCCGGCGGTCGGTGAAACCGGTGCCGCCGATACCCTGGGGAAGTGACTCCGCAGCAGCTGTCGACAGCCGTCGTCGACGCCCTCGAGGCCCTGGTCGCCTCCGGTGACCTCGCGCTCCCCGAGGGTGTCCCGACCCAGGTCACGGTCGAGCGACCCCGCCAGCGCAGCCACGGCGACTACGCCACCAACGTCGCGATGCAGCTGGCCAAGAAGGCCGGCACCAACCCGCGCGCGCTCGCCGACCTGCTCGCGGCGCGGCTGCGCGAGACCGACGGGGTCGGCGCGGTCGACGTCGCCGGCCCGGGCTTCCTCAACATCACCGTCGAGGCCGGCGCCCAGGGTCAGGTGGCGGCCGACGTGGTCGCGGCCGGAGCGGCGTACGGGCGCACCGAGGCGTTCGCGGGCGAGAAGATCAACCTCGAGTTCGTCTCGGCCAACCCGACCGGGCCGATCCACATCGGCGGCGTGCGGTGGGCGGCGGTGGGCGACGCGCTGGGCCGCATCTTCGCCATGACCGGCGCCGAGGTGACGCGGGAGTACTACTTCAACGACCACGGCGGCCAGATCGACCGCTTCAGCGGCTCGCTGCTCGCCGCCGCCCACGGTCGTCCCGTGCCGGAGGACGGCTACGGCGGCGCCTACGTCGGCGAGATCGCCACGCAGGTGCGCGAGCGGCGTCCCGACGTGCTCGACCTGCCCGACGACGAGGCGCAGGAGGTCTTCCGCCAGGTCGGCGTCGAGCTGATGTTCGCCGAGATCAAGCAGACCCTGCACGACTTCGGCGTCGACTTCGACGTCTACTTCCACGAGAACGACCTGCACACGTCGGGCGCCGTCGACAAGGCCATCGCCCGGCTGAGCGAGCTGGGCAACACCTACGAGCAGGACGGCGCTCTGTGGCTGCGCACCGAGCAGTTCGGCGACGACAAGGACCGGGTCGTGATCAAGGCCGACGGCACCGGGGCCTACCTCTCGGGCGACCTCGCCTACTACCTCGACAAGCGCAGCCGTGGCTTCGACCGCTGCTTCATCATGCTCGGCGCCGACCACCACGGCTACGTCGGCCGCATGATGGCGATGTGCGCCGCCTTCGGTGACGAGCCGGGCGTCAACCTCGAGATCCTCATCGGACAGATGGTCAACCTGGTGCGCGACGGCCAGCCGCTGCGGATGTCGAAGCGCGCCGGCACCGTCGTCACCATCGACGACCTGGTCGACGCCATCGGGGTCGACGCCGCGCGCTACGCCCTGGCTCGCTACTCCACCGACTCCAACATCGACCTCGACCTCGACCTGTGGGCGAGCCGCAGCAACGACAACCCCGTCTTCACGGTGCAGTACGCCCACGCCCGGGTCGCCAGCCTGATGCGCAACGCCACCGACCTCGGCGTCGAGGCCGCCTCCCACCCGGCGCTGCTGACCCACGAGAAGGAGGGCGAGCTGCTCCGTGCGCTCGCCGACTTCCCGAGGGTCGTGACGAGCGCCGCCGAGCTGCGCGGACCCCACCGGGTCGCGCGCTACCTCGAGTCGCTCGCCGGCACCTACCACCGGTTCTACGACACCTGCCGGGTGCTGCCGATGGGCGACGAGGAGACCACCGACCTGCACCGCGCCCGGCTGCTGCTGGTGCAGGCGACGCGCACCGTGCTGGCCAACGGCCTCGACCTGCTGGGCGTGTCCGCGCCCGAGCGGATGTAGTCGTGCGTGCGCACGAAGCCGGATGGGCCCACGCCGCGGTCTCGGTCCGCGGCCCGGCCTGGCTGCGCGACCCCCGCTCCGGCGACGGTGGCGACGTCAACGCGCTCGTCCCGCGGCTGTGGTCGACCACGGCCCGCAAGGTCGACGGGGTGCTCGAGGTGGGCGGCGTCCGGCTGGTCGACCTCGTCGCCGAGCACGGCTCGCCGGCGTACGTCCTCGACGAGACCGACTTCCGTGCCCGCGCCGCCGCCTTCCGCGAGGCCTTCCACGACTTCGACGTCTACTACGCCGGCAAGGCGTTCCTGTGCACCGAGGTCGCCCGCTGGATCGACGAGGAGGGCTTGCACCTCGACGTCTGCACCGCGGGCGAGCTCGCCGTCGCCGAGCGCGCGGGCTTCGCGATGGAGCGCGTCGAGCTGCACGGCAACAACAAGTCGGTCGCCGAGCTGGGCCGGGCGCTCGAGCTCGGCGTCGGCCGCATCGTCGTCGACTCCTTCCACGAGCTGGCCCGGCTCGAGGCGCTGACCGAGGAGACCGGGCGCACCGCCCGCGTCATGGTGCGGGTGACGCCGGGGGTGGAGGCGCACACCCACGAGTACATCGCCACCGCCCACGAGGACCAGAAGTTCGGCTTCTCGATCAGCTCGGGCGACGCGCTCGAGGCCGTACGCCGCGTGGCCGCGGCCCCGGGGCTCCGGCTGCTGGGCCTGCACTGCCACATCGGCTCGCAGATCTTCGACACCGCCGGCTTCGAGGTCGCCGCACGACGGGTGCTCGCGCTGCACCAGCAGGTCGCCGAGGTGCTCGGCGAGGAGCCCGCCGAGATGGACCTCGGCGGCGGGTTCGGCATCGCCTACACCACCCAGGACGACCCGTCCGACCCCGCGCAGCTGGCCACCGAGATGCGCACGATCGTGGCCCAGGAGTGCGCGGCCCGCGGGCTCGCCGTGCCCCGGCTCTCGATCGAGCCCGGTCGGGCGATCGTGGGGCCCTCGACCTGCACGGTCTACGAGGTCGGCACCGTCAAGGCCGTCGAGCTCGACGCCGGCGCGGTGCGCACCTACGTCTCCGTCGACGGCGGCATGAGCGACAACATCCGCACCGCCCTGTACGACGCCGACTACTCCTGCACCCTCGCCAACCGGGCCTCCGAGGCGCCGCCGCTGCTGTCGCGCCTGGTCGGCAAGCACTGCGAGGCGGGCGACATCGTGGTCAAGGACGAGTTCCTGCCCGGCGACCTCGTGCCCGGTGACCTCGTCGCCGTGCCCGGCACCGGCGCCTACTGCCGCTCGATGGCGAGCAACTACAACCACGTGCCGCGGCCGCCCGTCGTGGCGGTGCGCGACGGAGCGGCCCGTCTGGTCGTGCGGCGCGAGAGCGTGTCCGACCTGTTGGCACTCGACGTCGACCCGGGCGCGCGGGTGGGAGACTGACGCGCGATGAACGACGACAAGCACGAGAACACCCCCGTGAGGGTCGCCCTGCTGGGCTGCGGCGTGGTCGGCTCCCAGGTCGCCCGGCTGCTGCACGAGCAGGCCGACGACCTCGCGGCGCGCGTCGGCGCCCCCGTCGAGCTGGTGGGCGTGGCCGTGCGGCGGCTCGGCCTGCCCCGCGACGTCGACCTGCCGGAGGAGCTCTTCACCACCGACGCCGAGGCGCTGGTCACCCGGCCCGACGTCGACGTGGTCGTCGAGCTGATCGGCGGCATCGAGCCGGCGCGCAGCCTGGTGCTGGCGGCGCTGCGCTCCGGCGCCAGCGTGGTCTCGGCCAACAAGGCGCTGCTCGCCGAGGACGGCAGCACGCTCTTCGCCGCTGCCGAGGAGGCGGGGCGCGACCTCTACTACGAGGCCGCCGTGGCGGGTGCGATCCCGATCCTGCGCCCGCTGCGCGAGTCGCTCGCCGGTGACCGGGTGACGCGGGTGCTCGGCATCGTCAACGGCACCACCAACTACATCCTCGACGCGATGGACAGCTCCGGCGCCGGCTTCCACGAGGCGCTCGAGCAGGCCCAGGCCCTGGGCTACGCCGAGGCCGACCCCACCGCCGACGTCGAGGGCTTCGACGCCGCGGCCAAGGCCGCCATCCTCGCCAGCCTCGCCTTCCACACCCGCGTCACCGCCGCCGACGTGCACCGCGAGGGCATCGCCGAGGTGAGCGCGGGCGACGTCGCCTCGGCCGCCGAGATGGGCTGCGTGGTCAAGCTGCTGGCGATCTGCGCCCTCGAGGACCGGCCCGACGGGCCGGCGGTCTCCGCCCGGGTGCACCCCGCGATGATCCCGCGCAGCCACCCGCTCGCCAGTGTCCGCGAGGCCTTCAACGCCGTCTTCGTCGAGAGCGAGGCGGCGGGCCAGCTGATGTTCTACGGCCCCGGCGCCGGTGGCTCCCCGACCGCGAGCGCCGTGATGGGCGACCTGGTGACGGTGGCCCGCAACCGCCGCGAGGACGTCCGCGGCGCCGGCGACTCGTCGTACGCCGACCACCCGGTGCTCGGCATGGGCCAGACCCAGACGCGCTACCACGTGCAGCTCGACGTCGACGACAAGGCGGGCGTGCTGGCGGCCGTCGCGCAGGCCTTCGCCGAGCACGACGTGTCGATCCAGACGGTGCGCCAGGAGGGCCGCGGCGACGACGCCCAGCTGGTCGTGGTCAGCCACCGCGCGAGCGACGCCGACCTGGCCGCGACCGTGGAGACGCTGCGCGGCATGCCCCACGTCCGCGACGTGTCGTCGGTGATGCGGGTGGAAGGAGACCCCGAGTGAGCACGACCACGCCCACCCCCACCAGCGGAGGCACCCGCACCCGCCAGTGGCGCGGCGTGATCGAGGAGTACCGCGACCGGCTCGACGTCCCGGCCGGCACCCCGACCGTGTCGCTGTGCGAGGGCGGCACGCCGCTGGTGGCCTCGCCGTGGCTCTCCGAGGTCACCGGGGGCGAGGTCTGGCTCAAGGTCGAGGGCGACAACCCCACCGGCTCGTTCAAGGACCGCGGCATGACCGTCGCGCTGTCGGTCGCCGTCGGCGAGGGGGCCGAGGCCGTGGTGTGCGCCTCGACCGGCAACACCTCGGCGTCGATGGCGGCGTACGCCGCCCGGGCCGGCGTGAAGCCGCTCGTGCTGGTGCCGCAGGGCAAGATCAGCGCGGCCAAGCTGGCCCAGGCCGTGGTGCACGGCGCGCAGGTGATCATGGTGCGCGGCAACTTCGACGACTGCCTGCGGCTCTCGCGCGGACTGGCCGACCACTACCCGGTCGCCCTGGTCAACTCCGTGAACCCGATGCGGCTGCAGGGCCAGAAGACCGCGTCGTTCGAGGTCGTCGACGCCCTCGGCGACGCCCCCGACGTGCACGTGCTGCCCACCGGCAACGCCGGCAACATCTCGGCCTACTGGCTCGGCTACCGCGAGGCCCAGGAGGCCGGCGAGGCGACGCGCCGTCCCCGCATGCGCGGCTGGCAGGCTGCCGGGTCCGCGCCGCTGGTGCGCGGCGAGCCGGTGAGCGACCCCGAGACCGTCGCCTCGGCGATCCGCATCGGCAACCCGGCCTCCTGGTCGCTGGCCGTCGCCGCGGCGAGCGAGTCGGGCGGGGCGTTCCGCGCCGTCGACGACGACCAGATCCTGCACGCGCAGCGCGAGCTCGCCCAGCGCGACGGCGTCTTCGTCGAGCCCGCGTCGGCGGCCGGCGTCGCCGGCCTGCTGCTCGAGGCGGGCGAGGGCGAGCGGCTCGACGGCCAGCGGGTCGTCGTCACCGTCACCGGCCACGGCCTCAAGGACGTCGACACGGCGCTGTCGACCTTCACCGACCTGGTCGACACCGTCTGCGACGCCGAGGTCGACGCCGCCGCGGAGGCGGCCGGGCTCCGGTGACCGACTGGTCCCGCGGGCCGGTCACCGTCGAGGTGCCGGCGACCAGCGCCAACCTCGGGCCCGGCTACGACTGCCTCGGGCTCGCGCTCGAGCGGGTCGACACCCTCGTCGGCGAGGTCGTCGACGAGGGACTGGTCGTCGAGGTCGAGGGCGAGGGCGCCGCCGACGTGGCGCGCGACGAGGGCCACCTGGTGGTCCGCGCGATGCGCGCCTGGTGGTCGGCGTACGGCGCCACCCCGCCGGGCCTACGGCTGCGCTGCACCAACCGGCTCCCGCACAGCCGCGGCATGGGCAGCTCGTCGGCCGCGATCGTCGGCGGCCTGGTCCTGGCGCGGTCGTTGGCGGGAGTGGCCGAGGGGGAGGGGCCCGACCTGCTGCCGCTCGCCAACGCCCTGGAGGGCCACCCCGACAACGTCGCCCCCGCCCTGCTCGGCGGACTCGTGGTCAGCGGTCAGCAGGGCGGCGCGGTCTGGGCCCAGCGGGTGCCGCTCGCCCCCGGGGTGCGCGGCGTCGTGCTGGTGCCGCCGCAGGGCGTCGCCACCGAGGTGGCGCGTGGCCTGCTGCCCGACACCGTCCCCCACGCCGAGGCGGCGGCCAACACGGGTCGTGCGGCACTGCTGGTGGCCGCGCTCGCGCACGACCCGTCGCCCGCGACGCTGCTGCGGGCCACCGAGGACTTCCTGCACCAGCAGTACCGCCGCCCGGCGATGCCCGACTCGCTCGACCTCGTCGAGCGGCTGCGCGCCGACGGGGTGCCGGCCACGGTCTCCGGTGCCGGCCCCACCGTGCTGGCCTGGGTCGTCGGACCCGACGCCGACGGCATCGAGCAGCAGGTGCTCGACGCGGCGCCGCAGGGCTGGGAGGCCTCCGTGCAGGACCTCGGGGGGCCCGGCGCGCGCGTGCTAGCGTGACGCCCGCGTCACGACCGACGTCGCCTGCGGCCCTGGTGCCGGGGTCGACGCCGATGCCGTCCGACGCCGTCGACCACCTCCCGGCTCTCGGTGAGGATCCTCCGGCCGACGACCGACCGCTCCTGCTCGTCGCGCCGCCCGCGCGGCCAGTCCCGGGGAAGGACCCCGCATGACCGAGACGCCCGCCGCCCGCAGCCCCCGACGCAAGGAGGGGCTGGAGGGCATGTTGCTGCCCGAGCTCAAGCAGGTCGCCATGGGCCTGGGCATCAAGACCACCGGCCTGCGCAAGGGCCAGCTCGTCGAGGCGATCAGGGGCGCCCAGGTCGCCTCCGCCCCGGGGTCCGGCGCCCGCCGCGAGCAGGGCGCGCCCCAGAAGGCCGCGCCCCAGCAGGCCGAGCGGGAGCAGGCCGCGTCGGAGCAGGCCGCTGCCGAGCCCGCAGCCGCCGAGCCCGTCCGCGAGCAGCCGGCCCGGCGACGCGAGCGCCAGGCCCCCGCGAAGTCCCCCGAGCAGGCCGACCAGCAGGCCGACCAGCAGGACCGGCAGCAGGCCGACCAGCAGGACCGGCAGCAGGCCGACCAGCAGGCCGAGAAGCAGCCCCAGCGGGACAAGCAGGACCGGCAGCAGCAGGACAGGCAGCAGGACCGGCAGCAGGACAGGCAGCAGGACCGGCAGCAGGACAGGCAGCAGGACAGGGACGCCCAGGACGGCGACGACGACCAGGGCGGCAGCCGGCGCAACCGCCGCCGCCGGGGCCGCGACCGGGCCAACGACAACCGCCAGGGCGACAACCGGCAGGGCGACAACCGGCAGGGCGACAACCGGCAGGGCGACAACCGGCAGAACGACCGCCAGAACGACCGGCAGAACGACCGGCAGAACGACCGGCAGAACGACCGGCACGACCGGGGCCGGCGCGGCGAGCCCGACCTGCAGATCCTCGAGGACGACGTGCTCGCGCCGTGCGCGGGCATCCTCGACCTGCTCGACAACTACGCGTTCGTGCGCACCAGCGGCTACCTGCCCGGTCCCGACGACGTCTACGTGTCCATGTCGATGGTCCGCAAGCACGGGCTGCGCCGCGGGGACGCGGTGGCCGGCCAGGTGCGGCAGCCGCGCGAGGGCGAGCGGCGCGAGAAGTTCAACCCGCTCGTGCGCATCGACAGCGTCAACGGGGCCGACCCGGAGGCGGCGAGGAACCGGGTCGACTTCGGCAAGCTCACGCCGGTCAACCCCTCCGAGCGGCTCCGCCTCGAGACCGGCCCCGGCGACCTCGTCGGCCGCGCGCTCGACCTGGTGACACCGGTGGGCAAGGGCCAGCGCGGTCTCGTGCTCTCGCCCGCCAAGGCCGGCAAGACCACGGTGCTGCAGGCGATGGCGGCCTCCGTCACCAGCAACAACCCGGAGTGCCACGTCATGGTGGTGCTGGTCGACGAGCGTCCCGAGGAGGTCACCGACTACACCCGCTCGATCAAGGGCGAGGTGATCAGCTCGACCTTCGACCGGCCGCCGTCCGACCACACCCTCGTCGCGGAGCTCGCCCTCGAGCGGGCCAAGCGCCTCGTCGAGCTCGGCCACGACGTGGTGCTGCTCCTCGACGGGCTCACCCGGCTGGCCCGCGCCTACAACCTCGCGGCCGCTTCCGGCGGTCGGGGGAGCGCGGGCGTCCTCGACGCCGCCGCCGTGCACCAGCCCAAGAAGTTCTTCGGCGCGGCCCGCAACGTCGAGAACGGCGGGTCGCTGACGGTCGTCGCCACGGCCTCGGTGGGTGGCAGCTCGCCGACCGACGCCGCGATCCTGGAGGAGCTCGAGGGCACCGAGAACATGGAGCTGCGGCTGAGCCGGCCGGCGCCGGGCACCGAGGTCTTCCCGGTCTTCGACGTGCTCTCGTCGGGCACCCGGCGCGAGGAGCTGCTGCTCTCGGAGGGCGAGCTCACCGCGGTGCGGCAGCTGCGGCGTTCCCTCGACACCCTCGAGCGCGACGCGGCCGCCCAGCGACTGGTCGAGCAGCTCAAGGGCTCGAGCACCAACCTCGAGCTGCTCCGCGCCCCGCGCCGGTGACGGGTCGCGGCAGGGCCGACGGACCGATGCCCCGGCGCTCCGATACGCCCTCGCCCCTGCCTCTGGTACAGATATGCTGTCTCGCGAATTTCTCGACGGAAAGCACCGGTGACTGACTCATGGCGCGCATCGTGATCGCCGACGACGACGCGGACATCCGCGAGCTCGTCGTCTTCAAGCTGCGGCACGGCGGGCACGACGTCGTGCCCGTGGGCGACGGCGCGGCCGCCGTGGAGGCCTGCACCTCCGAGCGGCCCGACCTGGTGATCCTCGACGTGATGATGCCGGGCATGAGCGGCCTCGACGCCGCTCGCGCGCTGCGGGCCGACTCCTCGATGGACGGCCTGCCGATCATCATGCTGACCGCCCGGGCCCAGGAGTCCGACATCGAGCAGGGCTTCGAGGCCGGCGCCGACGACTACATCGTCAAGCCGTTCAGCCCCCGCGAGCTGGCCTCGCGCGTCTCGGCCGTCCTCGCGCGCCGCTGACCCGACCCGACCCACGCACGCCGGGAACACCCCGGCGGTGCGCGGCGTTGTGACGCCGTACGACGATTGGCGCCGCCGGTGCGACCGGTGGCAGAATCCTCGGCTGGCTCCGGTTCACGTCGTCCTCGCCCGTCCTGGCGGGGGCACGACCCGGCGGCCCTGAACTCCTGGAGAGGACACCCATGCAGAAGGACATCCACCCGCAGTACACCGAGACGTCCGTCCGGTGCACCTGTGGCAACACGTTCACCACCCGCAGCACCAAGGCGTCCGGCGAGATCCGCGCCGAGGTCTGCTCCAGCTGCCACCCGTTCTACACGGGCAAGCAGAAGATCCTCGACACCGGCGGTCGCGTCGCCCGGTTCGAGGCGCGCTACGCCAACCGCACGAAGGCCAAGTAGCCCTCTGCCCCCGGGACCCCGCCGTCCCCGGCCCTCGCGGGCCGGTCGGACGGCGGGGTCTCCCCGTTCCGCCAGCACGACACAGGAGGAGGCAGGCAGGTGTTCGAGGCCGTCGAGCAGCGCGCGCAGGAGCACGCCGAGGTCGAGCAGCGGCTCGCCGACCCGGCCGTGCACAGCGACCCGGTCCAGGCCCGCCGCCTGGGCCAGCGATACGCCGAGCTCGGCGCCGTCGTCCGCGCCCACGACGAGTGGGTGCGCCTGGGTGACGACCTCGAGGCGGCCCGCGAGCTCGCGGCCGAGGACGACGCCTTCGCCGACGAGACCGTGGTGCTCACCCGGCGCCTCGCAGAGGCCGAGGAGCGGCTGCGCCAGCTCCTCGTGCCGCGTGACCCCTCCGACGGCAAGGACGTCCTGCTCGAGGTGAAGTCGGGGGAGGGCGGTGAGGAGTCGGCGCTGTTCGCCGGCGACCTCCTGCGCATGTACACCCGCTTCGCCGAGCGCCGGGGCTGGTCGACCGAGGTGCTCGACGCCACCGAGTCCGACCTCGGTGGCTTCAAGTCGGTCACCGTCGCGGTCAAGGCCAAGGGCACGCCCGAACCGGGCCGAGCGCCGTTCGCGCTGCTGAAGTTCGAGGGCGGCGTGCACCGCGTGCAGCGGGTGCCGGTCACCGAGAGCCAGGGCCGCGTCCACACCAGCGCGGCCGGCGTCCTGGTGATGCCCGAGGCCGAGCAGGTCGACGTCGAGGTCCACGACTCCGACCTGCGCATCGACGTCTACCGCTCCAGCGGGCCGGGCGGGCAGAGCGTCAACACCACCGACTCGGCGGTGCGGATCACCCACCTGCCCACCGGCGTGGTCGCCAGCTGCCAGAACGAGAAGTCGCAGCTGCAGAACAAGGAGCAGGCGATGCGCATCCTGCGCGCCCGGCTGCTGACGGCGGCCCAGGAGGCGGCCGACGCGGAGGCCAGCGACGCGCGCCGCTCGCAGGTGCGCAGCGTCGACCGCTCGGAGCGCATCCGCACCTACAACTACCCCGAGAACCGCATCTCCGACCACCGCACCGGCTACAAGTCCTACGACCTCGACCGGGTGCTCGACGGCGACCTCGACGCCGTCGTCGCCTCGTCGGTCGAGGCCGACACCGCCGCCCGGCTCGAGGCGCTGGGGGAGTGAGACCCGGAGCGGCGCCGCGCGGGCTGCTGCGCGCCGCCTCGGCGCGGCTGGCCGAGGCAGGTGTGGCGAGCCCCGAGCACGACGCCGCCGAGCTGCTGGCCCACGTGCTCGGCACGACGCGCGGTCGGCTGCTGCTCCTCGACTCCGTCGACCCGGCGGCCGAGGCGACGTACGACGCCCTGGTCGCGCGTCGCGCGAGCCGCGAGCCGCTGCAGCACCTCACCGGCACCGCGGCCTTCCGTCACGTCGAGCTCGCGGTGGGCCCCGGGGTCTTCTGCCCGCGCCCCGAGACCGAGCTGCTCGCCGGATGGGCGCTGGAGCAGCTGCCCGGCGACGGGACGGGCCGCACGGTCGTCGACCTGTGCACCGGCTCGGGCGCCGTCGCCGCGGCCCTCGCCGACGAGGCCCCCGGTGCCGCCGTGCACGCCGTCGAGCTCGACCCCGACGCCCATGCCTGGGCGGCGCGCAACCTCGCCGGCACCCGTGTCGACCTGCGGCTCGGCGACATGGCCGACGCCTTCGGCGACCTCGACGGCACCGTCGACGTCGTCGTCGCCAACCCGCCGTACGTGCCGCTCGAGGCCTGGGACGGCGTCGCCCCCGAGGCCCGCGACCACGACCCCGCGCTGGCGCTGTGGTCCGGTCAGGACGGTCTCGACGCGATGCGGGTGCTCGAGGGCGTCGCGGCGCGGCTGCTGCGGCCCGGCGGCGTGGTCGGGGCCGAGCACGCCGACGTGCAGGGGGCGAGCGCGGTGGAGGTGTTCGGCCGCACCGGGCGCTGGCGCGAGGTCCGCGACCACCGCGACCTGGCAGGTCGTCCGCGCTTCGTGACGGCGCGGCTGGCACCATGACCGCATCATGAGTGGCGCGCCCGAGCTCTTCGACCTCTCCGACCCCGAGTCCCGCGAGGCGGGCCTGTCCGCCGCGGTCAACGCCTGCCGACGCGGGCGGCTGGTCGTGCTCCCGACCGACACCGTCTACGGCCTCGGTGCCGACGCCTTCGACCCCGAGGCCGTGCAGCGACTGCTCGACGCCAAGGGTCGCGGCCGGGAGATGCCGCCGCCGGTGCTGGTCTCGACGCCGACCACGCTCGACGCCCTCACCACCGACGTGCCGTCGTGGGTCTCGGGGCTGGTGGCCCGCGCGTGGCCCGGCCCGCTGACCGTCGTGTGCCGCCAGCAGCCGTCGCTGCGCTGGGACCTCGGCGAGACCCGCGGCACGGTCGCCGTGCGCATGCCCGACGACGACGGCGCGCTCGACCTGCTGGGCCGCACCGGGCCGCTCGCGGTCTCCTCGGCCAACCTGACCGGGAGCCCCGCCGCCCAGACCGCGCAGCAGGCGCTCGACATGCTGGGGGAGTCGGTCGCCGTCGTGCTCGACGGTGGCCCGAGCCGCGGCCAGGTCGCCTCCACCATCGTCGACGCGACCACCGAGGTGCCGAAGGTGCTGCGCGAGGGCGGGCTGGCGCTCGACGAGCTGCGCGCGGTGCTCGAGGAGCTGGGCGCCTCGACCGACGAGCTGGGCCCGGCCCCCGAGACGGGCGCCGCGCCCGAGCCCGAGCCGGGGGAGGACCCGCCGGGTGCGTGAGTACCTCGTCGTCTTCCTGGTCGCGGGCACGGTCAGCTACCTGACGTGCGTGTTCGCCCGGGAGGCGGCGATCCGTGCAGGAGCGGTCGCGCGCGTGCGCGACCGCGACGTCCACGCCACCCCGATCCCGTACTTCGGCGGCGTCGCGATGCTGCTCGGCCTGGCCGCGGGCCTGCTGCTCGCCTTCCGGCTGCCGTTCCTGTCCACCGCCCCGCCGCTGGTGGTGCACGACGCCGTCTGGGTGCTCGTCTCCGGCGCGCTGATCTGCGCGATCGGCGTCGTCGACGACCTCATCGAGCTCGACGCGCTGACGAAGCTGGGCGGGCAGGTGCTGGCGGCCGGTGTCCTGGTGCTCAACGACGTGCGGCTGTTCAGCATCAACCTGCCCTCGCTGGGCCAGCTCGGGCTGGAGCCGACCCAGGCGAGCCTGCTGTCGATCCTGCTCGTCGTCGGCACCATGAACGCGGTCAACTTCGTCGACGGCCTCGACGGCCTGGCGGGGGGCGTCGTCCTCATCGGCGCCGGTGCGTTCTTCGTCTTCTCCTACTCGCTGGCTGCGGTCAACGGCGAGACCCTGGCCATCACCGCGGCAGCGCTGTGCGCCGCCATGGGCGGGGCCTGCGCGGGGTTCCTGCCGCACAACTTCTTCCCCGCGCGCATCTTCATGGGCGACTCCGGGTCGATGCTGCTGGGGCTGGTCATGGCCGGCTCCGTGCTGAGCCTGACCGGCCAGTTCGCGACCGTGACCGTCGAGCGCGACGGCGGCACCGGCGACTCGACCATCGTGCTGCTGCTGCCGATCCTGCTGCCGGTCACGATCCTGCTCGTGCCGCTGGCCGACCTCGTGCTGGCCGTGGTCCGCCGCACCCGGCGCGGGCAGGCGTTCTACCAGCCCGACAAGGAGCACCTGCACCACCGGCTGCTCGAGATCGGCCACACCCAGCGGCGCGCCGTGCTCCTGATGTGGCTCTGGGCGGGCCTGGTGGCCTTCGGCGGCGTGAGCCTCGGGCTCTACCGCGGCCCGCTGACGTACGCCGCCCTCGTGGTCGTCGCGGTCGTGACGGTGGTGCTGACCTTCCTGCTGCCGCGCATCCAGCGGCACCACGTGCTGCCGGGCTGAGCCCCGCCCGATTGGGTGCTGCCCGAGCGCTTGTGCTACTTTTCACAAGCACGACAGACCGCCTGGCGGGGTGCTCCACCGGACCCCGTCGACGACCTTCGAGGCCGCCGATGACGACGACCGACCGCCCCCGCAGCGGACCCGCCCCCCAGGGCCGGCCGCAGGGTGCCGTCCGGCCGCTGGTGGCCACGGTCGTCGTCGGTGCTGCGCTCGGCACGTGCGCCGCGCTGACGACCGGCTCGGCCGGCGTGTGGGGCGTGGTCGTGGGCGTGGTGCTCACCTTCGCCTCGCTGGGGCTCGGCAGCCTGGTGCTCGCATGGGTCGCCGACATCACCCCGGCGATGTCGCTGGTGGTCGCGCTGATGACCTACACGCTGCAGGTGGTGCTGCTGCTGGCGGCCTACGTCGTGCTCCAGGGCGACGCGTCCGCCCGCGCGGCGGTGTCCGGCCCGTGGCTCGGCGCAACGGTCATCGCGAGCACCGTCGTCTGGCTGGCGCTGCAGGTCAGGGGCCTGTTCACCGCGCGCCAGCCCTACTTCGACCTGCCGTCCGACGACGCCCCCCAGGAGGGTCACGACCGGGTCGGCACGAGCCGTCCCGGTGACCCGGAGGCGGGGACGACGTGAGCCCTGCCCGCTGCTACAGTCCGGAGCGCGATGTCACAGCAGAAGCCTCATGCTGCGCGCGAGACGCCGACCACGCTGCGAGCCCAGGGGGACCCCTGGCAGGCGTTCGGCTACATCGTCGGCGGGGTGGGTTTCTACGGCGTCGTCGGGTACGGGCTCGACCACTGGTGGGGGACCTCCTTCATGGTGGTCGTCGGGATCCTCGTCGGCGCGGTGCTCGGCACCTACCTGACGGTGACGTACCTCGCCCACACGGGGGCGCGGCAGACCCCGGACCGACACACCCCGACGCAGCACGACGAGACAGCACCACGCGAGCAGGACTGAGGAGTCACACGTGAGCTTGACCGGCATCTTCGAGGCGGCCGTCCTCGTCCCTGCCTCGTCGGCGGAGGGCGAGGGCTACACGCCCCCCGGCCCCGGCAGCTTCCTCTTCCCGCCCATCTTCGAGGCGGGCGGCCTCGGCTTCACCAAGGCGATGGGCCTGATCGTGCTCTCGGCCGTCATCGTCCTGGGCTTCACGATCCTGGCCTCGCGCAAGGCCGCGGTCGTGCCCGGCCGGCTGCAGTTCGCCGGCGAGACGGTCTACAACTTCGTCCGCAACTCCATCGCGCGCGACAACATCGGCACCGAGCACTTCATGAAGTTCGTGCCCTACCTGTTCTCGCTGTTCCTCTTCATCGTGGTCAACAACTACTACGCGCTGATCCCGTTCCTGCAGTTCCCCAGCTTCTCGCGCATCGGCTTCATCGTGCCGCTCGCCCTGATGTCCTGGCTGCTCTACATCGGCGTCGGCATCTGGAAGCACGGCCCGTTCGGCTACCTCAAGCACGCCACGGTGCCCGGCGGCGTCAAGGGCCCGATCCTGGCGCTGCTGATCCCGCTGGAGTTCATCTCCAACCTCGTCGTGCGTCCGTTCACGCTGACGCTGCGACTGTTCGGCAACATGTTTGCCGGCCACCTGCTCCTCGTGCTGTTCGCCACCGGTGGTGCCTACCTCCTCACCAGCGGCAACGTCCTCTACGGCGTGGTCGGTGTGCTGTCGTTCGGCATGGGCATCGCCGTCAGCTTCCTCGAGCTGCTGGTGCTGTTCCTGCAGGCCTACGTCTTCACCCTGCTCAGCGCGATGTACGTCGGCGAAGCCCTCGCCGACGAGCACTGAGCCCCACCACCCCAAGTTTCGCCAGCAAGCCGGCGCCACCGACGGCGTCGCAGACGAAAGGAAAAGCCGTGAATGGCTCTCTCAACCTGATCGGTCTCGGCCTCTCGGCCATCGGCCCCGGCGTGGGCATCGGCCTGATCTTCGCCGCGTTCATCTCCGGCGTCGCGCGCCAGCCCGAGGCGCAGAGCCGCCTGCAGTCGATCGCCATCCTGGGCTTCGTCCTCGCCGAGGCGCTGTTCATCATCACCGTGGCGCTCGCGTTCGTCATCACCTGATCAGGCGACCGACATGACCGTCACTGGACCCGTCGTACTCGCGGCGGAGATCGAGAACCCGCTCGTCCCGATCCTGCCCGAGATCATCCTCGGCCTGATCGTGTTCGCGCTGATCTTCGTCGGCATTCGCAAGTTCGTCGTGCCGGCCTTCGAGAAGGCCTACGCCGAGCGCACTGCCGCCATCGAGGGCGGCCTGTCGGCGGCCGAGACCAAGCAGGCCGAGGCCGACGCCAAGCTCGCCGAGCTCGAGCAACGCCTCGCCGAGGCGCGGCAGGAGGCCGCGCGCATCCGCGAGGAGGCGCGTGAGCAGGGGGCGCAGATCGTCTCCGAGATGCGCTCGCAGGCGCAGTCGGAGTCGACCCGCATCGTCGAGCACGGCAAGGCCCAGATCGAGGCCGAGCGCCAGCAGGCGCTCACCTCGCTGCGGGCCGAGGTCGGCACGCTCGCCACGTCCCTCGCCGGCCGCATCGTCGGCGAGGCGCTTGACGACGACGAGCGCTCGACCCGCGTGGTCGACCGCTTCCTCGCCGACCTCGAGCTCGTCGAGCAGTCGCGCCCGGCCGACCAGACCGGCGGGAGCGCCGTCTGATGCCCTCCGCCGACCTGCGAGGCGCCTCCCTCGACGCGCTCGACTCCCTCTCCGGCCGGGTCACCGACCTGCCGGCCGAGGAGTCCGCGCGCGTCGGTGAGGACCTCTTCGCGGTGGCCTCGCTGCTTCGCACGGAGCCGGCGCTGCGCCGGGTGGCCACCGACGTCTCGACCGACGCCTCGGCCAAGTCCGGCCTGCTGCGCTCGGTGCTCGACGGCAAGGTCTCGGGTCCCGCGCTCGACGTGGTGGCCGACGCCGCCGAGAAGCGCTGGACCCGCTCGCGCGACCTCGCCGACGCTCTCGAGCAGCTCGGGGTCGTCGCCGTGGTCCGGTCGGCGGGTGACCAGGCCGGTCGCCTCGCCGACGAGCTCTTCGCGGTGCGTCGTCTCGTCGACGGGGCTCCCGAGCTTCGCACGGCGCTCGGCGACCCGGCCCGCTCGGCCTCCGACCGCGCCGGGCTGCTCGAGCAGCTGCTCTCGGGCAAGACCCTCGACGCGACCCGGCTCCTGGCCCGCCAGGCGCTCTCCGGGAGCTACCGCACCGTGTCGCTCGCGCTGGAGGCGTTCGAGGACGTCGCCGCCGAGGTGCACGGCCAGCGGGTGGCCACCGTCCGCGTCGCCCAGTCCCTGGGCGACGAGGAGCGCGAGCGGCTCCGCGCCGCACTCTCGCGCAGCTACGGACGCGAGGTCCACCTCGACGTGGTCGTCGACCCGTCGGTGCTCGGAGGCGTCCGTGTCGAGATCGGCGACGACGTCATCGACGGCACCGTCTCCAGCCGCCTCGACGAGGCGCGCCGCAAGCTCGCCGGCTGAGCACCACCCGGCGCACCCCGCCGGCCCCCACCACTTCGCTTGACATTTCGCACCAGAGAGTAGGGATGAAGACATGACGGAGCTTTCCATCCGTCCGGAGGAGATCCGCGACGCGCTGCAGCGTTTCGTGTCGGACTACACCCCCGACGCCGCCAGCAAGGAAGAGGTCGGCACCGTCGCCGAGGCCGGCGACGGCATCGCGCGTGTCTCCGGCCTGCCCTCGGCGATGGCCAACGAGCTCCTCGAGTTCGAGGACGGCACGCTCGGCCTCGCGCTGAACCTCGACACCCGCGAGATCGGCGTCGTCATCCTCGGTGACTTCGAGGGCATCGAGGAGGGCCAGAAGGTCCGCCGCACCGGCGAGATCCTCTCGGTCCCCGTGGGCGACAAGTTCCTCGGCCGCGTCGTCGACCCGCTCGGCAGCCCGATCGACGGCCTGGGCGAGATCGAGAGCGACACGCGTCGTGCCCTCGAGCTGCAGGCGCCCACGGTGGTGCAGCGCAAGTCGGTGCACGAGCCGCTGGCCACCGGCATCAAGGCCATCGACGCGATGACCCCGATCGGCCGCGGCCAGCGCCAGCTGATCATCGGTGACCGGGCGACCGGCAAGACCACGATCGCGATCGACACGATCATCAACCAGAAGGACAACTGGGCCTCGGGCGACCCGAGCAAGCAGGTCCGCTGCATCTACGTCGCGATCGGCCAGAAGGGCTCGACCATCGCCTCGGTGCGCGGCGCCCTCGAGGAGGCCGGTGCGCTCGAGTACACCACCATCGTCGCGGCTCCGGCCTCCGACAGCGCGGGCTTCAAGTACCTCGCGCCCTACACCGGCTCGGCCATCGGCCAGCAGTGGATGTACGACGGCAAGCACGTCCTGATCATCTTCGACGACCTCACCAAGCAGGCCGAGGCCTACCGCGCGGTGTCGCTGCTGCTGCGCCGCCCGCCGGGTCGCGAGGCCTACCCGGGTGACGTCTTCTACCTGCACTCCCGCCTGCTCGAGCGCTGCGCGAAGCTGTCCGACGACCTGGGCGCGGGCTCCATGACCGGCCTGCCGATCATCGAGACCAAGGCCAACGACGTGTCGGCCTACATCCCGACCAACGTCATCTCGATCACCGACGGCCAGATCTTCCTGCAGTCCGACCTGTTCGCGTCCAACCAGCGTCCGGCCATCGACGTCGGCGTCTCGGTGTCGCGCGTGGGTGGTGCGGCGATGACCAAGGCGCTCAAGGGCGTCACCGGCTCGCTCAAGGTCGACCTCGCGCAGTTCCGCGCGATGGAGGCGTTCGCGATGTTCGCCTCCGACCTCGACGCGGCGTCGCGCCAGCAGCTGGCCCGTGGTCAGCGCCTGATGGCGCTGCTGCGCCAGCCGCAGTACTCGCCGTACTCGATCGACGACATGACCGTCTCGCTGTGGCTGGGCACCTCCGGCCGGCTCGACGACGTGCCGACCGACGACGTGCTGCGCTTCGAGCAGGAGTTCCTCGAGTACCTCCACCGCTCGCACGACGGCCTGATGTCCGGCATCCGCGAGTCGCTGAAGTGGGAGGACGAGGACTCGTTCGCCAGCGCCTACGACTCGTTCCTCGACCAGTTCGAGACCTCCGACGGCGGCTCGATCAAGCCCGGCCACGAGGCCGACGCCGAGGCGCTGGACGACGAAGACGTCGAGCAGGAGCAGATCGTCAAGCAGAAGCGGGGCTGACCCCACCGATGTCGAAGTCCCAGTCGATGCGTCACCCGGGAGGTGAGTGCTGATGGCCGTGTCGTTGCGCGAGTACCGCGCGCGGATCAGGTCGACCGAGTCGATGAAGAAGATCACGCGCGCCATGGAGCTCATCGCCGCGTCCCGGATCATCAAGGCGCAGCAGCGGGCGCAGGCGGCAGCGCCGTACGCCCGTGAGCTGACGCGGGCGGTCTCCGCGGTGGCGACGTTCTCCAACGTCGACCACCCGCTGACCACCGAGAGCGAGGACCCCAAGCGCGCCGCGGTGCTGGTCGTGACCAGCGACCGCGGTCTCGCGGGGGCCTACTCCTCCAGCGTGCTCAAGGAGTACGAGCGCCTCGCCAGCAAGCTGCGCGAGGACGGCAAGGAGATCGAGACCTACGTCTCCGGTCGCAAGGCCGAGGCCTACCTCCGGTTCCGCAACCGCTCGGTGGTCAAGAGCTGGACCGGCCACTCCGACCAGCCGCACTACGAGGTGGCCCGCGAGATCGGCGGGGCGCTCATCGAGGCGTTCCTGCGCGACAGCGACGAGGGTCCGGCCGAGCCCGAGGGCGAGGAGGGCTTCGCGTTCTCCGGCGTCGACGAGGTCCACGTGGTCTACACGCGGTTCCGCTCGATGCTGACCCAGGAGCCGACCACGGTCCGGCTGCTGCCGCTCGAGGTCGTCGAGGGCGAGGAGAAGCCCTCGAAGGAGGAGCTGCTGCCGCTCTACGAGTTCGAGCCGTCCCCCTCGGAGGTGCTCGACGGGCTGCTCCCGCGCTACGTCCAGAGCCGGATCTTCTTCGCCCTGCTGCAGGCGGCCGCCTCCGAGCTGGCCGCTCGTCAGAAGGCGATGAAGTCCGCGACGGACAACGCCGACGAGCTGATCAAGAAGTACACCCGCATCGCCAACCAGGCCCGCCAGGCCGGCATCACCCAGGAAATCAGCGAGATCGTCGGTGGCGTCAACGCGCTGGCCGACGCCACGGCCGGAAGTGAGTGAGAGACACGTGACTGCCACCGCAGAAGAGACCCAGACCACCGAGGGCCAGGGCGGCACCGGCCGCATCGCCCGCGTCATCGGGCCCGTCGTCGACGTCGAGTTCGCCAGCGACGAGATGCCCGACATCTACAACAAGCTCACCGTCACGGTGACCCTCGGCGGCGAAGAGACCAGCCTGCCGCTCGAGGTGGCCCAGCACATCGGCGACGGCATGGTCCGCGCCATCTCGCTGAAGCCCACCGACGGCCTGGTGCGCGGTGCCACCGTGCAGGACACCGGCAGCCCGATCACCGTGCCCGTCGGCGACGTCACCAAGGGCCACGTCTTCGACGCCCTCGGCGAGGTGCTGAACCTCGAGGAGGGCGAGCAGTACGAGGTCAACGAGCGCTGGGGCATCCACCGCAAGGCGCCGGCCTTCGACCAGCTCGAGGCCAAGACCGAGATGTTCGAGACCGGCATCAAGGTCATCGACCTGCTGACCCCCTACGTGACCGGCGGCAAGATCGGTCTGTTCGGTGGCGCCGGCGTCGGCAAGACCGTGCTGATCCAGGAGATGATCGCCCGCGTCGCCAAGAACCACGGCGGTGTGTCGGTGTTCGCCGGGGTCGGCGAGCGCACCCGTGAGGGCAACGACCTCATCGCCGAGATGGAGGAGGCCGGCGTCATCGGCCAGACCGCCCTCGTCTTCGGCCAGATGGACGAGCCGCCGGGCACCCGGCTGCGGGTCGCGCTGTCCGCGCTGACGATGGCGGAGTACTTCCGCGACGTCCAGAACCAGGACGTGCTGCTCTTCATCGACAACATCTTCCGGTTCACCCAGGCGGGCTCGGAGGTGTCGACCCTGCTGGGCCGGATGCCCTCCGCGGTGGGCTACCAGCCCAACCTCGCCGACGAGATGGGCGTGCTCCAGGAGCGGATCACCTCGACGCGCGGTCACTCGATCACCTCGATGCAGGCGATCTACGTGCCGGCCGACGACTACACCGACCCGGCGCCCGCCACGACCTTCGCGCACCTCGACGCGACCACCGAGCTGTCGCGCGAGATCGCCTCGCTCGGCATCTACCCCGCGGTGGACCCGCTGACGTCGACCTCGCGGATCCTCGACCCGCAGTACATCGGCAAGGACCACTACGACTGCGCGATCCGCATCAAGCAGATCCTGCAGCGCAACAAGGAGCTGCAGGACATCATCGCGATCCTCGGCGTCGACGAGCTGTCCGAGGAGGACAAGATCATCGTCAGCCGGGCCCGTCGCATCCAGCGGTTCCTGTCGCAGAACACCTACGTCGCCAAGCAGTTCACCGGCATCGAGGGCTCGACCGTGCCGATCGCCGACACGATCGAGGCCTTCAACAAGATCGCCGACGGCGAGTACGACCACGTGGCCGAGCAGGCCTTCTTCATGTGCGGTGGCCTCGACGACGTCGAGAAGAAGTGGGCCGAGATCCAGAAGTCCACGGGTGAGTCCTCGTGAGCCTGCACGTCGAGCTCGTCGCCGCCGACCGCCTGGTGTGGTCGGGGGAGGCGGACCGGGTCATCGCCCGCACCGCGGAGGGTGACATCGGTGTGCTGAGCGGGCACGCCCCGCTGCTCGGCCTGCTGGTCGAGGGCGTCGTCGACGTGCACACCACCGACGGCGAGACGTGGATCGCGGCGGTCGACGCGGGCTTCCTC
Source organism: Nocardioides marmoraquaticus (assembly GCF_054777915.1). NCBI lineage: Bacteria > Bacillati > Actinomycetota > Actinomycetes > Propionibacteriales > Nocardioidaceae > Nocardioides > Nocardioides marmoraquaticus. Next base: position 128,821 of record NZ_BAAHAA010000005.1, read on the forward strand.
TCGGTGGCCAACGACCGGGTCTCGATCCTGTCCGAGCGCGCCGAGATGGCCCACGACATCGACCTGTCGAAGGCCCGCCAGGACCTCGAGCGGGCCCACGAGGCCGGCGAGGACGAGGACGGCGCCCAGGCCGAGGTACGCCGCCTCGAGGCGCGCGTGCGCGCCGCCGAGCGGGCGGGCTGACCCCCCGCGCACGACTGATCGACGAGGGCCGTCCCGGTGCTGACCGGGGCGGCCCTCGTCGTCGTACGCGCATCTCCTAGTCTGGTCGCGCACAACCGGGGGGACCGACGGCGGACGGACGACATGGATGGCCTGGTGGCTGTGGCTGCTCGACGGGGTCGGTGCTGTCCTGCTGCTGGTCGTGCTCGCCGGCCTGGGGCTGGTGCTGCGCCGTCGGCTGCTGGAGCGGCGCGGCGGCACCTTCGAGCTCAGCGTCCGTGACGGCCGCCAGCCCGAGGGGCGCGGCTGGGCGCTCGGTGTCGGGCGCTACCGCGACGACTCGCTGGAGTGGTTCCGGATCTTCTCGCCCCTGCCGCGCCCGCGGCAGGTCTGGCGTCGCGACGACCTCGACCTCGTCGGCCAGCGCGAGCCGCAGGGTCTCGAGCGCCACGCCCTCTACGCCGACCACGTGGTGGTCACGTGTCGCACCGCCGAGGGCGTGGTCGAGATGGCCCTCGACCCCAGCTCCCTGACCGGCCTCTCCTCCTGGCTCGAGGCCGGCCCCCCCGGCGCCCGCGGCGCCGGCGCGGGCGGCTGACCGTTGCCCTGACCGTGGCGGCGTGCGGCTCGCCCGACCGCGGGGCGGGCTTTTCGTTCGAAAAGCCCCGTGACACGCCGGCGGCCGGGAGCGTATCGGTAGAGAAGTGGCCCGGCCCTTCTCGTCTGTGGAGAACTCGGGCGCAGGGGTGATCAGGCGGCACCCTCACGGGATGGCACGACCACGTCACCGATGGCATCCCGTCGCCCTGCCTCCGCAGGGGCTCGTCAGGCCGTCACGCGTCGACCCGCAGGGCCTCGACGGTCCGACCAAGAAGCAGAGCGAGGGTCGCTTCTGGGTGCGCACGAGCCACGGCTGGCACGTGCCGGTCACCGCGCCGCGACACCTGCCCGAGCAGCGGATCCTGGAGCAGTCGGTCCGGCTCGGCAGCCACGGCGGTGTCACGGCGTGGGCCGCCTGCCGGCTGTGGGGAGCGAGCTTCTTCGACGGGCTGGCCCGCGACGGCGCCACCTGGCTCCGGGTGCCGCTCAACGTCGGCCCCCAGGGTCACCTCGCGTCGAGCCGGCACTCCTTCCCGCTGCACCACGTGCTGCTGCCAGGTGACCGGACGACCCGCTTCGGCATCCCGACCGTCGTGCCCGAGCGAGCGGCGTACGACGCCATCCGGCTCGCGCCCGATTGCACGGCCCGGATCGTGGCAGCCGACATGGCACTCGCCGGGCAGATCACGTCGATCCCGCTCCTCACGGAGTACGCCGAGCGGCAGCCGCAGCACCGGCGGCTGGTGCTGGCAGTGCTGGCGGCCGCGTCCGAGCATTCCCGGTCGCCGCGTGAGACCGAGCTCCGCGTGGTCGCGGAGACGGAGGCTGGGATGTCGGGTCTGCTGGTCAATCCGTGGTTGTACGACCTGCACGGGACCTTGCTCGGCATCCCCGACCTCCTCGACGTGGCCGCGGGGGTGGCTCTTGAGCTCGAGGGCGCCGATCACGACGGAGGTGTCCAACGCGCGGCCGACCACCGACGGGCCGGCCGGTTCCACGAGGTGGGTCTCGAGGTGTGCCGGGTGGTCGGCCACGAGACGTCACACCCGAGGATGGTCGGGGCTCGGATCCGCCAGACGCAGGCCCGTGCTGCCGCCATCCCGGCGAGCGAGCGGCGGTGGGTGGCCGTACCTCGCGATGACGACCTGCACGACCTGGTCATGCAGCGGCGCCTCGGTCTCGCCCCCGGGGCGTGACGGGCGCGTGTTTTCGACTGATCCGCACCCTCCTGCCGGCGTGTCGAGGAGCGGTTCGGTCGGAACGTGCAGCACGGAGGGGCTTTTCGTTCGAAAAGCACCCCGCCCCCGGGACCGGCCCTACTCGGCCGCCGGGCCGCGCTCGCCGCCGGGGACCCACAGCACGTCGCCGCGGGAGCGGTTGGCGTGGCGGGCGAGGATGAAGAGCAGGTCGGAGAGGCGGTTGAGGTAGGTGATCGACAGCTTGTTCATCGACTCGCCGTGCACCTCCCAGGCGGCCCAGGCCGAGCGCTCCGCGCGGCGGCAGACGGTGCGGGCGACGTGCAGGTGGGCGGCGCCGGGGGTGCCGCCGTTGAGGATGAACGAGCGCAGCTTGGGCAGGTCCTCGTTGTAGGTGTCGCACCACGCCTCGAGCCGGTCGACGTAGTCCTGCTCGATGCGCAGCGGGGGGTACTCCGGGTCGGGCACGACCGGGGTGCAGAGGTCGGCGCCGACGTCGAAGAGGTCGTTCTGCACGTGGGTGAGGAGGTCGACGACGTCGTCGTCGAGGTCGCCCGCTGCCAGGGCGACACCGAGGTGGGCGTTGGTCTCGTCGACGTCGGCGTACGCGCACAGCCGAGGGTCGGTCTTGGAGGTCTCGCTCATGTCGCCGAGGCGGGTCTGACCGTCGTCGCCGGTGCGGGTGTAGATCCGCGTCAGGTTCACCATGGCTGCCAGCCTAGGGGGACCACGACTACCCTCCCGGGGTGCCCGAGACCACCTCGCTCGACGGTGCCCGCCGCATCCTGCTGCACGGGGTGACGGGTGCGGGCAAGTCGACCCTGGCCGCCCGCCTGGGTGACACGCTCGGGATCGCGTGGACCGACGTCGACCACCTCAACTGGCGACCCGGCTGGACCGAGGTCGATCCCGAGCGGTTCGCCGCCGACGTCGCCACGGTGGTCACGACCGACGAGTGGATCCTCGACACCGCCTACAGCCGCGTGCGTCCGATGGTGCTCGACCGGGCGCAGGTCGTCGTCGCCCTCGACTACCCCCGCCACGTGGTGCGCCTGCGGCTGCTGCGTCGTACGGCGCGCCGGGTGCTGCTGCGCGAGCGGGTCTGCCACAGCAACGTCGAGACCCTCCGGCGGGCCCTCGGGCGCGACTCGATCCTGCGGTGGCAGCAGCAGGCCTACCCACGCAAGCGCGAGGCGCTGCGACGGATGGTGGCCGCCGCCGACGGCCCCCCGGTGCTCGTGCTGCGCCACCCGCGCGAGGCGGAGCGGCTGCTCGCTAGTCTCGCGCCATGAGCGGCGCCCTGGGGTTCGAGGTCGTCTCCGAGGGTCCCCTGACCAGCCCGTTGTCAGGCACGGTGCAGCTCGGCGGTGCCAAGAACTCCGCGCTGAAGCTGATGGCCGCGGCCCTGCTCGCTCCGGGCCGCAGCACCGTCACCAACGTGCCGCAGATCCTCGACGTCGCCGTGATGGGCGACCTGCTGGTGCAGCTCGGGTGCACGGTGCAGCTCGACTTCCCCGACGACGAGGTGTCGGGACGCGCGGTCATCGACGTGCCCGAGGACCTCGGCCACGAGGCGCCGTACCACCTGGTGCGCCGGCTGCGGGCCTCCATCGCGGTGCTGGGTCCGCTGACCGCCCGCTGCGGCCGGGCCAGCGTCGCGCTGCCGGGGGGCGACGCGATCGGCTCGCGCGGCCTGGACATGCACATCCGCGGCCTGGAGGAGCTCGGCGCGAGCACCCGCATCGAGCACGGCCAGGTCGTCACCGAGGTCGCGGCACCGGGTGGCCGGCTGGTCGGTGCCGACCTCCACCTGGAGTTCCCCTCGGTCGGCGCGACCGAGAACCTCCTCATGGCCGCGGTGCTGGCGCACGGGCGCACCGTGGTCGACAACGTGGCGCGCGAGCCCGAGATCGTCGACCTGTGCCGGATGCTGCAGGCGATGGGCGCCCACATCGAGGGCGTCGGGGGCCCGACGCTCGAGGTCGAGGGCGTCGACCGGCTGCACCCCGTCGAGCACCGCACGGTCACCGACCGCATCGTCACCGGCACCTGGGTCTTCGCCGCGGCCACGGCCGGGGGGGAGCTGCGGCTCGAGGGGGGTCGCGCCGAGCACCTGGGCATCGTGGTCGACAAGCTGGTGGGCGCCGGGCTCGAGGTCGACAGCGACGACGCCGGACTGCGGGTGCGGTGCGAGCGCCGGCTGCGCTCCTTCGACGTCGCGACGCTGCCGTACCCCGGCTTCCCGACCGACCTGCAGCCGTTCGCGATGGCGCTCGCAGCGGTCTCCGACGGCACCGCCATGATCACCGAGAACGTCTTCGAGGCGCGCTTCATGTTCGCCCAGGAGCTGGCCCGGCTCGGAGCCGACCTGCGCACCGACGGCCACCACGCCGTCGTGCGCGGGGTGCCGCTGCTCTCCGGCGCCCCTGTGGTCGCCCACGACATCCGTGCCGGGGCCGCCCTCGTGCTCGCCGGCCTCGCGGCCCAGGGGCGCACCGTGGTCGCCGAGGGCCACCACGTCGACCGGGGCTACCCCCGCTTCGCCGAGGCGCTGGCGGCGGTCGGGGCCCGGGTACGCCGCGTCGAGGTCGAGGCCTGAGCGCTGCTGCGGAACCAGGTGCCCACCTGGCGCGTCGGAAATGTCAGGTGCCCGCGCGCGGGCATAGTGACACCATGTCGTGAGCGGCACAGGGGGTGGGAACCATGGACTACTCGGTGGGCGAGGACGTCCTCGTGCTGCACGGGTCGGTCGACGTGCGTTGCACGGCCGAGCTGCGCGAGCTGCTCTACGCGCTCGTCGACCGGGTCGAGGCGTCCGGCGGTGCCGACGCCGTGGTCGACCTGACCGACGTCGATTCGATCGACATGACCGCCCTGAAGCTGCTGGCGGTGGCCAACCGCGTCGCGCGGCGGCGCGGCGTACGCGTGCTCCTGCGCGGGGCGAGCACGGGCGTGCGCCGGCTGCTGCACCTGACCCACCTCCGCTCGGTGCTGACCCTGGAGCCGACCGCCCCCGTGTGAGATTCCGCCCGTGTGACGCAGGCAACAGCCCTTACCCGCGAGTAGCCGACGGGCCTACCCTCGGGCCATGAGTGACGCGAGCGCCCGACCCGCCAAGGACCGTCCCTGGGTGATGCGGACGTATGCCGGGCACAGCTCGGCCGCCGAGTCCAACAAGCTCTACCGCACCAACCTCGCCAAGGGGCAGACCGGGCTCTCGGTCGCCTTCGACCTGCCGACCCAGACGGGCTACGACCCCGACAGCCCGCTGGCGCGCGGCGAGGTCGGCAAGGTCGGCGTGCCGATCCCGCACCTGGGCGAGATGCGCCGGCTCTTCGAGGACATCCCGCTGACGGAGATGAACACCTCGATGACCATCAACGCCCCGGCCATGTGGATGCTGGCGCTCTACCAGGTCGTCGCCGAGGAGCAGAACCCCGGCCTGGAGCCCTCGGAGGTCGCCGGACAGCTGGCCGGCACGACCCAGAACGACATCATCAAGGAGTACCTCTCCCGCGGCACCTACGTCTTCCCGCCGGAGCACTCGCTGCGGCTGATCGCCGACGTGATCGCCTACACGGTCAACGAGATCCCCAAGTGGAACCCCATCAACATCTGCAGCTACCACCTGCAGGAGGCGGGGGCGACGCCGACGCAGGAGCTCGCCTACGCGCTGTGCACCGCGATCGCCGTGCTCGACCAGGTCAAGGACGCGGGCCAGGTCAGCGAGGACGACTTCGCCAAGGTCGTCGGTCGCATCTCGTTCTTCGTCAACGCCGGCGTGCGCTTCGTCGAGGAGATGTGCAAGATGCGCGCCTTCGTGCAGCTGTGGGAGGAGATCACCCGCGAGCGCTACGGCGTCACCGACGACAAGATGCGCCGATTCCGCTACGGCGTGCAGGTCAACTCGCTCGGCCTGACCGAGGCGCAGCCCGAGAACAACGTGCAGCGCATCGTGCTGGAGATGCTGGGCGTGACACTGAGCAAGGACGCGCGCGCCCGCGCCGTGCAGCTCCCCGCGTGGAACGAGGCCCTCGGCCTGCCGCGGCCGTGGGACCAGCAGTGGTCGCTGCGGCTGCAGCAGGTGCTCGCCTTCGAGTCCGACCTGCTGGAGTACGACGACCTCTTCGCCGGCTCCCACGTGGTCGAGACCAAGGTCGCCCAGCTCGTCGAGGACGCCCGCGCCGAGATGGACCGCGTCCAGGCGATGGGCGGCGCCATCGCGGCGGTCGAGTCGGGCTACATGAAGCAGGAGCTCGTCAGCAGCCACGCCGCCCGGCGTGCCCGCATCGAGAACGGCGAGGAGGTGGTCGTCGGGGTGAACAAGTTCGAGACCACCGAGCCGTCGCCGCTGACCTCCGACCTCGACAGCGCGATCCAGGTCGCCGACCCCGAGGCGGAGCGCTCGGCGCTGGCCGGCCTCGAGCAGTGGCGCGCGCAGCGTGACGAGGCGGGCGTCGAGCAGGCGCTGCGCGACCTCGCCGCCGCCGCCAAGTCCGAGGCCAACCTGATGACCGCGACGCTCGCCGCCGCCCGGGCGGGCGCCACGACGGGGGAGTGGGCCGGCACGCTGCGCGAGGTCTTCGGTGAGTTCCGTGCGCCCACGGGCGTCGCGGGCGCGGTCGGCGTGGCCGAGGCGGGCGCCGAGCTCACCGAGGTGCGCGAGGCGGTGCGCCGTACGGGCGAGCAGCTCGGCGGACGGCTCCGGCTGCTGGTCGGCAAGCCCGGCCTCGACGGCCACTCCAACGGCGCCGAGCAGGTGGCGGTGCGGGCGCGCGACGCGGGCTTCGAGGTGGTCTACCAGGGCATTCGGCTCACCCCCGACCAGATCGTCGCCGCGGCCGTCGCCGAGGACGTGCACTGCGTCGGGCTCTCGATCCTCTCCGGCTCCCACATGGAGCTGGTGCCGGACGTGCTCGACGCGATGCGTGCCTCCGGCCTCGAGGACGTGCCCGTCATCGTGGGCGGGATCATCCCCGACCGCGACGCCCGCGCCCTCACGGAGCTCGGCGTCGCCGCGGTCTTCACGCCGAAGGACTTCAGCCTGACCCAGGCGATGGGCGGCATCGTGCGGGCCATCCGCGAGGCGAACCAACTGGTCTAGCCTCACGCCGGGCAAACCGGACGCGCCGACCCCGTGTCGGCGGACGCCCGGCGCGATCCGTCGTACTGTGCCACTCGTCGCCGGTGAGGGCCGGCGGCTGTTTTCGGGCGAACAGGAGCGGGCGACCGCGATGCTGCAGGTGCACGACGACGGGCCGTGGGAGCTCGGGGCACTCACGGACTCCGTGCGCGCCTCGGAGGAGGCGCTCGTCCTCTGCGAGCCCGCCGGCACGGTGCTCGTCGCCAACGAGGCCGCGTCGGAGCTGCTCGGCATCCCGGTCCCCGGCATCGTCGGGCTCGACGTGTCGCACTTCGGCCGCGAGCCCATGCACGCCTTCCAGCGCGAGGCGATGACGGCCGTCGTCGCCAACGGCATCGAGGTCACCGTGCGCGACGCGCGGGTGCTCCGCGCCGACGGCTCGCGCCGCCAGCTCGACCTCACGCTGTCGCCCGTGCAGACCGACGACGGCGACCTCGTGACGGTCGCGATGCGCGACGCCTCCGGCAAGCAGCAGCAGACCAAGCTCTTCCGTGGCCTGCTCGAGGCGGCGCCCGACGCCATGGTCATCGTCGACCGCGACGGGCGGATCACCATCGTCAACGTCCAGGCGGAGCAGATGTTCGGCTACGAGCGCGCCGAGCTGGTCGGGCAGACCGTCGAGATCCTGGTCCCCGACCGGTACTCCGGCATGCACATGGCCTTCCGCCAGGGTTACGTCACCGAGCCGCGCACCCGGCCGATGGGCCTCGCCGGCGACCTGAGGGCGCGCCGCAAGGACGGCAGCGAGATCCCGGTCGAGGTGACGCTGTCGCCGCTGGAGACCGAAGAGGGCCTGCTCGTGCTGGCCGCCGTGCGCGACATCAGCGAGCGCAAGCGGATGCAGGAGGAGAACGACCGCGTCAAGGACGAGTTCTTCGCCACCGTCTCGCACGAGCTCCGCACGCCGCTGACCTCGATGATCGGCTACGGCGAGCTGATGACCGACCTCGAGGAGCTGAGCCCGCAGGGCCAGCGCTTCCTCTCGGTCATCATGCGCAGCGCCGAGCGCGAGCTGCGCCTGGTCGACGACCTGCTGACCCTCGTGGCCATCGAGGAGTCGGGACTGGCCATCCGTACCGCCGAGATCGATCTCGAGCTGGTCGTGCGCGACGCCGTCGAGGCCGGGCGGCCACGCGCGGAGGAGGCGCGACTGTCGCTCTCCCTCGAGACGCCGGGCGCGGCCGTGGCGATGTGGGGCGACCGCGACCGGCTCGGGCAGGCCCTCGACAACCTGCTCTCCAACGCCATCAAGTTCACCCCCGCCGGCGGCGCGGTGCGCGTGGCGCTGCGGCAGCGTGACGGCTCGGCCGAGATCGACGTCGTGGACACCGGCGTGGGCATCGGCGAGGAGGACCCCGACCAGCTGTTCGAGCGGCTGTTCCGCGCGCCGACCGCGGTCGCGCAGCAGACCCCGGGGGCGGGCCTCGGGCTCACCATCGCGCTGGCGATCGTCGAGGCGCACGCCGGCACCATCGAGGTCGTCGAGAGCGGGACGGCGGGCAGCACCTTCCGGATGACCTTCCCGCTGCGACGACCCGCGGCGGTCGACTGACCGCTGGCCGGCCTCAGCGCTCGGCGACGTAGTCGATCTCGAGCCACGGCGACCACCCGGCCGTCGTACGCCGCTCCCACCGCGCGTGCATCGACCGGCCCGTCGGCGGGTCCACCAGGAAGCCCGCCCGCACCGACTCGCCGAGGATCTCCCAGGTGTCGGCGCCGGTGCGGCGCAGCCGGTTCATCTCCGGCATCGGTCCCTCCTCGAAGGCCAGCATCCGCCAGCCGCCCTCCGGGTGCTCGCCCCCGATGACCTGGTGCAGGTAGGAGATCTGGTCGCCGACGCGGGTCGCGCTCTGGTGGGCGATCCACCGCCCACCCGGCAGCACCGTCCAGCTGTCGTGGCCGACGATCTCGGCGGCGACCCTGCCGGTGCGGTCGAGCACCGCGCCCGTGGTGCGCCACCGCCCGATGAGCGGCTCGAGCGGCAGCAGGCTCGGCACGAGGGTCGAGTCGTGCTCCGGCAACGACGACATCGCCTGCGCCTCCTCCCGACGCGGTCTCCCGGTCCAGTGTGCGCCGTCCGCAGGGAGGTCGGAAGGCCCGGATCGCCCGGCCTCGGTATCCGCGCCGGCTCCGCACGCGGCTCGGTGTCAGGATCGGGTCGCGGACAGCGTTCTCGGGGGACCGGATCCTGACAGCGAGTGCGTCGGCGATGCCGTGTCGTTCGCGTCAGCCGTACGGCGGGTAGGTGCGGGCGCGCCGCCAGCGCCACGGCCACGGGAGGCGGACCGGCCCCGCACGGAGGACCTCACCGGAGCCCAGCCGGATCCGGATGGACGCATCGTGCTCGCTGCCGGACTCCTGGACGCGACCCTCGGCGACGGACGCCACGACATCCCGGACGTGGGCGAGCGCGCCATCGTCCGTGACGTCGAGGAGCTCGAGATGGGCTCGACCGATCGCTACGTAGAGATCGCCCTTGACGTTGTGGGCAATGCTGATCGCGGCCCGGCCGCCCAGTCGGGGGGGTCACCTGGGTGAACCACATGTCCGCGCGTGACGGATCGTGTGGGATCACTGTCGCCATGCCGCAGTGATCCCACACGATGACGGGTTGCCGGCTCCGGGCGTGCGGCTGCGTCATCGCACCGGAAGTGGGGCGAAGGATGCACGGATCGACGACGACCAGGTGAGGCCACCGTCAGCGACGGTGCCCTGGATCATCAGCCCGTTGGCGTCCCCGTCGCCAGGAGCAGTGGGGCGCACGTCGGGGAAAGCCTAGAAGAGTCGCTCGCTGGGGTCGTCCATGCCGCGCAGGGCGTCGTAGTCGACGACGGCGCAGGCGATGCCGCGGTCGGTGGCCAGCACCCGGGCCTGCGGCTTGATCTCCTGGGCGGCGAAGACCCCGCGCACGGGGCCCTTGCGGGTCAGGGCGGGGTCGCGGTTGAGCAGGTCGAGGTAGCGGGTCAGCTGCTCGACGCCGTCGATCTCGCCGCGGCGCTTGATCTCGACGGCCACCGACATCCCGGCGGCGTCGCGGCACATCAGGTCGACCGGCCCGATCGCGGTGGGGAACTCGCGTCGCACCAGCGTCAGGCCGTCGGCCAGCGTGGCGGGGTGCTCGGCGAGCAGCTCCTGCAGGTGCTTCTCGACGCCGTCCTTGACCAGGCCGGGATCGACGCCGAGGTCGTGGCTGGAGTCGGAGAGGACCTCGTCGATGAGGATGCGCAGCGAGTCACCGGTCTTGGCCTCGACCAGCCACTCGGCGCGCCCGTCCTCGGCGTGGCTCTCGCGCAGCGTGCACGGCGGGCTCATCCAGTTCAGCGGCTTGTAGGAGCCACCGTCGGAGTGCACCAGGACCGAGCCGTCGGCCTTGAGCATGAGCACCCGGGTGGCCATCGGCAGGTGCGCCGTCAGCCGCCCCGCGTAGTCGACCTGGCAGCGGGCGACGACGAGTCTCACGAGCGGGGAACCTACCCGACCTCCCGGGGCCTGACATCCTGGGGCGGTGACGCGTGCGGTCGTGGTCGGAGCCGGGGTGGTGGGGCTGACCTGCGCCGTGCGGCTCGCCGAGGCCGGCCACCGCGTCGACGTCCTGGCGCGCGACCTGCCGCGGGAGACGACGTCGGTCGTGGCAGCCGCGCTCTGGTACCCCTACCGCGCGCTCCCGCAGGACCGGGTCACAGCCTGGTCCGCCCGCACCTACGCGGTCCTGGCCGAGCAGGCCGACACCGGCGTGCCCGGGGTGCGGGTGCTCCCCGGCACCGAGGTGCACCGGGCTCCCGCTCCTGACCCCTGGTGGGTCGACGCGGTGCCCGCGCTGCGTCGTACGCCGGCCCCGGCGACGTACGCCGACGCGTGGGAGCTGGACGCCCCCGTGGTCGACATGCCGCTCTACCTCGACTGGCTGGTCGAGCGGCTGGAGGCGCTCGGCGGCACCCTGACCCGGATGAGCCTGGGCGGCCTGCCCCGACCGCGGAAGGGCGAGGTCGTGGTCGACTGCGCCGGCATGGGCGCCCGGCTGCTCGCGGGCGACCACGCTGTCGTCCCCGTGCGGGGGCAGGTGCTGCACGTCGCCGGCGTCGCCCTCGACCGGTGGTGGCTCGACGGCTCCGTGCCCGATGCTCCGACGTACGTCGTCCCGCGCACCGACGTCGTCGTGGTCGGCGGCACGGCGCTGGAGGGGGAGTGGAGCCGCTCCGTCGACCCCGCGACGACGACGGCGATCTGGGAGCGCGCGACCGCGCTCGTGCCCGGGCTCGCCCGCGGGGAGGTCGTGCGGCAGAAGGTCGGGCTGCGACCGGTGCGCCCGTCGGTGCGCGTCGAGGCCGACGCCGAGGTCGACGGGGTCGTGCACTGCTACGGCCATGGGGGCGCCGGCGTCACCCTGTCCTGGGGCACCGCCGAGGAGGTCGTGCGGCTGCTCGACGTGACCGGTGCCACAGGGTGACCCGTCGGTAACCTCTGGCACCATGTGGCCATGACCGAGGCCCCTGAAGCAGCCCGCGAGTCCCGCCAGTTCCGCACCGTCGGCGTCGTCGGGCTCGGCACCATGGGGGCCGGCATCGTCGAGGTCTTCGCCCGTCACGGCTACGCCGTGGTCGGCGTCGAGATCGACGACGAGGCCGTCGCCCGGGGCCGTCAGCACCTCGAGGGCTCGACCGCCCGCGCCGTGCGCCGCGAGAAGCTGAGCGAGTCCGAGCGCGAGGAGCTGCTGGGCCGGGTCACGCTGACGGCGGAGCTCGCCGACCTGCGCGACGCCGACCTCGTGGTCGAGGCCGTCGTGGAGTCCGCGGCCATCAAGAAGCGCATCTTCGCCGACCTCGACGACATCGTCTCGCCCGACACCGTGCTCGCGACCAACACCTCGTCGCTCTCGGTCACCGAGATCTCGACGGCCAACAAGCGCCCCGGCCGGGTCGTCGGGATCCACTTCTTCAACCCGGCGCCGGTGCAGGGACTCGTCGAGGTCGTGCGCACGGTCGTGACCGACCCCTCGGTCCTCGACGACGTCTGCGACCTCGTGCGCACGCTCGGCAAGAACCCCGTCGTCTGCGGCGACAAGGCCGGCTTCATCGCCAACACGCTGCTCTTCGGCTACCTCAACCACGCGGTCTCGATGTTCGAGGCCCGCTACGCGACGCGCGAGGACATCGACGCCGCCATGCGCTTCGGCTGCGGCTACCCGATGGGCCCGCTGGCGCTGCTCGACCTGATCGGCCTCGACACCGCCTACGAGATCCTCGAGACGATGTACCGCCAGGGCCGCGACCGGCTGCACGCCCCGGCGCCGATCCTCAAGCAGATGGTCACCGCGGGTCTGCTGGGTCGCAAGTCGGGTCGCGGCTTCTACACCTACGAGGGTCCCGACTCGCCGGTCGTCGTCGCCGACGAGCGCACGCCGTCGGCGGCCGATGCCCCGCAGCTGCGCCACGACATCGCCACGGTCGGCGTCGTCGGCACCGGCACCATGGCCACCGGCATCGTCGAGGTCTTCGCCAAGGCCGGGTACGACGTCGTCTACGTCGGCCGCAGCGACGCCAAGGTCGACGGGGTCCGCGGCACCATCGAGCGCTCGCTCGACAAGGCGATCCAGCGGGGCAAGCTGGAGGAGTCGGCGAGGGCCGAGGTGCTCGGGCGGCTCACCGGCACCACCGCGCTCGACGACCTCGCCCAGGCCGACATCGTGGTGGAGGCGATCGCCGAGGACCTCAAGGTCAAGACCACGCTCTTCGAGAACCTCGACGAGATCTGCAAGCCCGGCGCGATCCTGGCCACCACGACCTCGTCGCTGCCGATCATCTCGTGCGCCTCGGCGACCAAGCGGCCCCAGGACGTCATCGGCATGCACTTCTTCAATCCCGCCACGATCATGAAGCTGGTCGAGGTGGTCTCGACCGTCTCCACCAGCAGCGAGGTCGCCGAGACCGTCACCGCGCTGTGCGCGAAGGTGGGCAAGGTCGCCGTCTCGTGCGGCGACCGGGCGGGCTTCATCGTCAACGCGCTGCTCTTCCCCTACCTCAACGACGCCATCAAGATGCTCGAGGCGCACTACGCGACCGCCGACGACATCGACGCCGCGATGAAGCAGGGCTGCGCGCTCCCCATGGGGCCGTTCGCGCTGCTCGACGTGGTCGGCAACGACGTCTCGCTGGCGATCCAGCGCGAGCTCTACCTGGAGTTCCGCGAGCCCGGCTTCGCCCCCGCCCCGCTGCTGGAGCACCTGGTGACCGCGGGCTACCTCGGCCGCAAGACCGGTCGCGGCTTCCGCGACTACAGCTCCCGCTGAGGTCCGGGCTGGCAGACTCGACCGACGTGAGGCCCGTCCTGCTCGTCGTGTCGTTGCTGCTGGCCCTGGCCGGGTGCGGCGGCACGACGCCGCCCGCGGCCGAGGACCGCAGCCCGACCAGCAGCCCCACGGCCGAGGCGGCCCCCTCGCCCCCGGCGATCCCCGACGAGGACCCGTTGCCGTGCGCGAAGGTGCGCGCCGGCATCGACGCCTTCAACGAGGGTGCCCCGGAGCTCACGGTGCGGTTCTTCCGTCAGGCCGTGCCGGAGGCCGAGCGGTACGCCGCCGACGAGCCGTCGCGCACGGCCGACCTGCTGCTCGAGGCCGTGCGCTACTACGCCGAGCTGCCCGCCGACGACTACGCCGGCGCGATCACCGGCTCGTCCGAGTTCAAGCGGCACCAGGTCGTCACCCTGGCGGTCTGCCGCTACGGCGAGGAGGGCTCGAGCCCGGCTCCCGACGAGTCCGACGACGTCGTGCCGGCCTGACGCCTCAGCCCCGGTGCGGCCAGAGGTCGCGCAGCAGGGCCAGCTCGGCGCCGTGGTGGAGCACCTCGCGGTGCACGTGCAGCACCAGCGCCGCCATCGGGAGGGTCTCGAACCCGTCCTCGCCGCACGGGCGGGCGAGCGCGGCGTCGTCGAGCGAGCGGACGCCTGCGACCCAGCGGTCGTAGCCGTCGTCGAGCTGCCGCAGCGCCTCGTCAGCCGTGGCGGCGTACGCCCAGGAGTCGTACGACGCCGCCGGGCCGCCGAAGTGACGGGCGTTGCGGTCGCCGAAGATGCCGACGACCACGTGGGCGAGCCGCCACGCGATGGTGGTCACGGGGACGGGCGTGGGCTCGGGGAAGGCGAAGTCCACGCTCACGGAGCCGTCGGGACTCGGGTGCAGGTTCCAGCTGCCGGGCGCCGGCTCCCACAGGTACTCGTCGTCGGTGAGGCCGTCGAGGCGCGGGCGCAGCTGCTGCTCCCAGTGCCACACCAGCTGGTCGAGGAGGAGGTCGGTCCAGTCGAGTTCGCTCATGGGCACACCGTGCGCCTCCAACAGGACAGGTCCTGTCCGCTGTGCCTGGCACGATGGGCGCGTGGGGACGACGGAGCGGGTGCTGCAGCTGCTCGACCTGCTGCAGTCCCGCCCGACCTGGACGGGGCCCGAGCTGGCCGAGCGCCTCGGCGTCACCACCCGCAGCGTCCGCCGCGACGTCGACCGGCTGCAGCACCCTCGGCTACCCGGTCGAGGCCGCCCAGGGCTCGGCCGGTGGCTACCGCCTCGGGGCGGGGACGGCGCTGCCGCCGCTGCTCCTGGCTGACGAGGAGGCGGTCGCCGTCGCGGTCTCGCTGCGCCTGGCGGCGGGCGGCACCGTGGCCGGCGCCAGCGAGGCCGCGGTGCGCACGCTCGCCAAGCTCGACCAGGTGATGCCCCCACGGCTGCGTGCCGAGGTGCGCGCCATCCAGGACGCGACCGACACCCTGCTGGGCGGGGCCGCCCCGGTCGACGGCGACGTGCTGCTCCTGCTGGCGCGGGCCTGTCGCGACCGGGTGCGGGTCCGCCTCGACTACACCAGCGCCCGCGACGTCGCGTCGCGACGCCTCGTCGAGCCGGTGCGACTGGTCGCCACGAGCCGGCGGTGGTACCTCGTCGCGCACGACGTCGACCGCGACGACTGGCGCAGCTTCCGGCTCGACCGCATCGGCGCGGCCAGCGCCACGACCTGGCGCTTCGCCCCGCGGGAGCACCCCGACCCGGTCGCCCTCGTCCAGGAGGGGGTGAGCGCCGCTCAGTACCGCCACGTCGCCCGCGTACGGATCGACGCCCCCGCCGCCACCGTCGCCGACCGGGTGGGCCCGCTCGCGGGCAGGGTCGAGGCGGAGGGGGAGCGTGCCTGCGTGCTCACGACCGGCGCCGAGGCGCTGGAGCACCTGGTGGCCCACCTGCTGCTCCTCGACCTCGAGCTCGAGGTCCTCGACCCGCCTGAGCTCCGCGACGCCATGGCACGTGCGGCCGGCCGTCTCGGACGGGCAGCCTCTCGAGGCCCGGGGTCTCCCTCGGCGCCCGCGTAGGGTTGGGTCATGGTGGAGCTGGTCTTCTGGGTCATCGCGCTGCTGGTGCTCGGCGGTGCGGCGTACGCCGCCGTGCAGCGCTCCAAGCGGCGCCAGGCCGAGCTGGCCGAGAGCGAGCTGGCGCCGGTGCGCACGCTCGTCTTCGAGGACGTCACGGTCCTCGGCGAGGAGCTGCAGCAGCTCGACACCGACCTCGCGGGCCGCCAGCTCGACGACGGCCAGCGCGCCGACTACCAGCGCGCGCTCGACAGCTACGAGTCGGCCAAGCGGGCCGCCGACCGGCTCTCGGCCAAGGACGACGTCAAGCACGTCACGGAGATCCTCGACGACGGCCGCTACGCCATGGCCTGCGTGCGGGCCCGCGTGGCCGGCGAGCCGCTGCCCACGCGACGCCCGCCGTGCTTCTTCGACCCGCGTCACGGGCTCTCCGTCGAGGACGTGCTGTGGGCGCCGCCCGGCGGGGCCGAGCGCGACGTCCCGGCGTGCGCCCTCGACGCCGAGCGCGTCAAGGCCGGCGCCGAGCCCGACACCCGCAAGGTCATGGTCGGCGCCCAGCGGGTGCCGTACTGGCAGGGCGGTCGGGCCTACGAGCCGTACGCCGCCGGCTACTTCGCCGCCTTCGCCCCGATGCAGTGGATGTTCGTCGGCATGATGTTCAGCGGTGCCTTCGGCGGTTTCGGGGGCGGCTGGGACGGCTCCGGCGACACGGGCGGTGACATGGGCGGCGACATGGGCGGCGCGTCCGACTTCGGGGGCTGGTCGGGCGGCGGCGACGTCGGCGGCGGCTTCGACTTCGGCGGCGACTTCGGCTTCTGAGCCCGGTCGCGATCGGCCCGGCTGTCTGCGGTCGTGTGGGTTTGATCGATCAAAGAGTTGACCTGGTCGTAACCCGGACTCAACCCAGCAGTGACCCTGGCTGGGCACCCTGGAGCCATGACCCCGCCCCACAGCGGCCCCGCGACGACCTCGCCGGCCCTGACCGACCCGTCCCTCGCCACCGTCCGTCCGGCTCGTCCGGTACGCCGCTCGCGCGAGGGCGCGGTCTGCGACCTGGCCACGCGCCACCTCCAGGGGGTCAGCAGCCTGCTGGCCGCGCGCGAGGACCTGCGCGGCGTCCACGCCTTCGCCGACGTCGTGGAGGAGTCCGTGCGCTGGTCGGCCTGACCGGGACCTGACTGCCCGCAGGAACGACGACGGCCGCGTCCCCCGAGGGGGACGCGGCCGTCGTCGTCGGCGTGGTCTCGACAGGCTCGACCAGCGAGATGACCTCGGTGCTCAGTCGTCCTTGCCGAAGCCGGCGACCACGTCGTGCAGCGCGGAGAGCTGCGCGGTGATCGAGTCGCGCCGCTTGCTCAGCCGCGCGACGTCGGCCTCGAGCGCCGCGAGCTCCTGCTCCTTCTCGACGTGAGCGGTGTTGCGCAGCTGCTCGGCCTGCTTCTTCGCGGCGCTGACGACCTGCTCGGCCTCGCGACGCGACCGCGTCAGCACCTGCTCGGCCTCGAGCTCGGCGCTCTCGCGGGCGGCCTGGGCGGCGGCGGTGGCCTCCTGGGCGCGGGCCTCGGCGGCCGCGGCCCGGTCCTGGGCCTCCTCGACGAGGCGCTTGGTCTCGGCGCGGGCGGCGTCGTGGTTCTCGGCGGCCTCGCGGGTCATCCGCTCCTGCTCGACGGCCAGCTCGCGCTTGGCCTCGGCGACCTCGCGCTCGGCGGCGGCCCGGGCGGCCTCGGCCTCGCGGGCGGCGCTGGTGCGCTCGGCGTTGGTCTCCTGCTCGGCGGCCAGGCGCATCTGCTCGGCCTGGCGGCGGGCCGAGGCGAGGGTGTCGTCGGCCTCGGCGAGCGAGCGCGTGCGGTGGCCCTCGATCTCGGCAGCGGTGCGGGCGCGGGTCTCGTCGAGCTCGCGGAGGGTCACCAGCCGCATGTCCTCGGCGTCGGACTCGGCCTGCGAGGTGGTGGCCGCGGCGTCGCGCTGGGCCTGGTGGCGCACCTGCTGGGCCTGGGCGTTGGCCTCGGTGAGCACGTCGGCCGCCTGCTCCTCGGCGAGGCGCAGCATCTCGTTGGCCCGCGCCCCGAGGCCGGCGTAGGTCGGGTTGTCGTTCTCCTCGGCCCGGGTGCGCAGCTGCTCGACCTCGGCCTCGAGGGCCTGCAGCCGGGCCTGGGCCTGGGTGAGGCTGGCGGTGAGCCCGGCCTTCTCGGCGGTCGAGGTGCGCACGAAGGCGTCGACGGCGCCGGTGTCGTAGCCGCCGCGGCGCACGGTCGGCAGCTGCGGCGCCGCCGTCCGGGCAGCGGGCGCGGCCGGCTGCTGGGGGGCTGCCTCCTGCGCGGTGGGCTGGGGGGCGGTGGTCTGCGACACGGGCTTCTCCGGGGACGTCTGCGGCGTGCTCTTCTCGGGGTCCTGCGAGGTGCGCTGGGCGGGGGCCGCCGGGCGCGTCCTGGTCTGCGTGGTGCGGTCGTCGACCACCGGGATGACCTGGGTGGCGTCGGCGGACCGGTCGTCGCCCGCGGGCTCGGGACGCGACTCCGGCTGGGGTTCGTCCTCGGGCTCGGGCTCGCGGTCGAAGATGGACAGGCCCTCGTTGGTCATGCGGTGCTCAACTCCCCGTGCGGTGACGACTACCGGCACAGTGTCGCTCACGGGTGATGCCGAAACCGGCCCCGGCGCTGCGACGCGCCGGGGCCGGTTCGGGTGGTGGGACGGATGGGACGCGAGAGGTCTCAGACGCCCCGGAACGCGTTGATCTTGGGCAGCAGGCCGGCCCGCATCTCCTCGTCGCGGACGCCGAGGCCCTCCTCGGGAGCCAGGCAGAGCACGCCGACCTTGCCCTGGTGGCTGTTGTGGTGCACGTCGAGCGCGGCCTGGCCGACCTCGTCGAGGCCGTAGACCCGCGAGACGGTGGGGTGGATCTTGCCCTTGGCCACCAGGCGGTTGGCCTCCCACGACTCGCGGTAGTTGGCGAAGTGGCTGGAGACGATGCGCTTGAGGTTCATCCACAGGTAGCGGTTGTCGTACTCGTGCATGTAGCCGCTGGTGGAGGCGCAGGTCGTGATGGTGCCGCCCTTGCGGGTGACGTAGACGCTCGCGCCGAAGGTCTCGCGACCGGGGTGCTCGAAGACGATGTCGATGTCCTCGCCTCCGGTGAGCTCGCGGATCTTGGCGCCGAAGCGCTTCCACTCCTTCGGGTCCTGGGTCCGCTCGTCCTTCCAGAAGCGGTAGCCCTCCTCGGAGCGGTTGATGATCAGCTCGGCGCCCAGCCTGCGCGCGATGGCGGCCTTCTCCTCGTTGGAGACCACGCACACCGGGGTGGCGCCGCCGTTGAGGGCGTACTGCGTCGCGAAGCCGCCGAGCCCGCCGGAGGCGCCCCAGATGAGGACGTTGTCGCCCTGCTTCATCTGGCCGCCGTGGTGGCTCACCAGCTGGCGGTAGGCGGTGCAGTTGACCAGGCCGGGGGACGCGGCCTCCTCCCAGGTCAGGTGGTCGGGCTTGGGCATCAGCTGGTTGGCCTTGACCAGGGCGACGTGGGCGAGGCCGCCGAAGTTGGTCTCGAAGCCCCAGATCCGCTGCTGCGGGTCGAGCATCGTGTCGTCGTGGCCCATGTGGTCCTCGAGCTCGACCGAGAGGCAGTGCGCGACGACCTCCTGGCCGGCCTTCCACTTGGTGACGCCCGGGCCGGTGCGCAGCACGACGCCGGCCAGGTCGGAGCCGACCACGTGGTAGGGCAGGTCGTGGCGCTTGGTGAGCTCGGAGAGCCGGCCGTAGCGCTCGAGGAAGCCGAAGGTGGAGACCGGCTCGAAGATCGAGGTCCAGACGGTGTTGTAGTTGATGGCCGAGGCCATCACCGCCACCAGCGCCTCGCCCGGGCCCAGCTCGGGCAGGGCGACGTCCTCGACGTGGATCGACTTGCGGGGGTCCTTGTCCTTGCTCGGGATGCCCTCGAACATGTCGACGTCGGCCTTGTGCACCGTGGCGGCGCGGTAGCTCTCGGGGAGCGGCAGGGCGGCGAAGTCCTCCGAGGCGGTGTCGCCGGCGAGGATGGCGTCAAGGATCTGCTGCACGGGTGGTCCTCCGGGGCCGGTGGTCTGGTGGCCCCTGGCCGGCGCTGCCGGTCAGGGGTGCCAGGACCGTACCGGACGGTAACCTCGACCCACCCGGCATTGTGAAGGACGTCTCACCCACACTGGACCAGCCGGTCGCGGCCCGAGCGGAGACCGCCGTCAGGGGAGCCGGGTGCCCCAGCGCAGCGACAGCCCAGCGGCCAGCAGACCCAGCAGCAGCGCGGCGGTGGCGACCCACTGCGTGATCTCGCGACGCTCGGTGGTCCACCCGATCGAGGAGCTGATGTCGTCGTAGACCTGCTCGAGCTCGTCGCCGGTCTGCGCGGTGTACGCCGCTCCGCGCGCCTCCTGGGCGAGCCGCGCCAGCGACTCCTCGTCGACCGGCACCGGCACGAGCTGCCCCTCGACCTCGACGGTGCCCAGCGGGGTGCCGTAGGCGATCGTCGAGACGGGCACGCCCGCCTCGACCGCGGCCCGCGCCGCCTCGGAGGGCGAGCGTCCGACGGTGTTGGTGCCGTCGGAGAGCAGCACGACCTGGCCCGGCACGTCGCCCCCGCCCTCGGCGGCGGCGTCCTCCACCTGCTGCAGGGAGGTGAAGACGCCCTCGCCGATCGCCGTGGCCTCGGCCAGGCGGAGGTCCTCGAGCGCGTCCACCGCCTGCTGCCGCTCCGCGTCGGCCGGCGCGAGCACGGTGACCTGGCCGGAGAAGCTCACCACGGAGACACCGAAGCCGTCCGGCAGGCCCTCGACGAAGTCGACGGCCGCCCGCTGGGCCGCCTCGAGCCGGCTCGGGTCGACGTCGGTGGCCTGCATCGACAGGGAGACGTCGACGGCCACCACCACGGTCGCCCGCTCGCGGGGGACCCGCACGTCGGCCTCGGGCCGGGCCACGGCCAGCGTGAGCAGGGCGAGCGCGACCAGGAGCAGGGCGGCGGGGACGTGGCGGCGCCACCCCGGCCCGCGGGAGGCGACGCGCGAGAGCATCGGCATGGCGGCGAAGCGCAGCGCGTGGCGCTGTCGTCGGCGCTGGGCCAGGACGTAGGCGACGACCAGCGCCACCACGGGGAGCAGCAGCAGGAGCAGCCAGGGGCTGGCGAACCTCATCGCACGCCCCCTCGGCGCGGCAGGCGCTGCTGGCGCACGAAGCGGGCGAGGTCGCGCACCCAGTCGCGGTCGGTGCGCACCACCACGTGGCCGGCTCCGGCCGCGCGCACGGCGTCGGCGACGGCCGCGCGATGCGCCGCGGCCAGGGCGGCGTACTCGTCGCGCACGCGGCGGCTGGAGGTCCACACCTCCTGGGTGTGCCCGGACTCGGGGTCGACCAGCACCACGGCCCCGACGTCGGGCAGCGCGAGGTCGCGCGGGTCGACGACCTCCACGACGAGCACGCCGTGCCGGTGCGCGAGCCGACGCAGCGGTCGCTCCCAGGCGAACGGGCGCTCGGTGCGGCCGTCGGGCTCGACGAGGTCGCTGACCACCACCCGGACCCCTGCGCGGCGGTGGCGTCGCTCGAGCGCGTCGATCGCGCCCGCCAGGTCGGTCGGTGCCGACCCGCTCGCGGGCTCGGCCCGGGTGCCCGGCCGGGACCCGAGGCGGTCGGTCGACAGCGAGCGCACGGCGGCGAGGCGGGGCGGCAGCGGTGCCGACCAGTGCAGGCCCCGGGAGTCGAGCCGGACGCTGCCCACGCGGTTGCCGGGCCCGTCGGAGAGCAGCCCGACGGCGCCGGCGACCTGCGCGGCGAGGTCGCGCTTCTCGGTCTCGACGGTGCCGAAGTGCATGCTGGCGGTGTCGTCGACCAGCAGCCAGGTCTCGCGCTCGTGCTCGGCGCGGGTGCGCCAGACGTGCGGCTCGGTGGTGCGCGCGGTGACGTTCCAGTCGATGCGGCGCACGTCGTCGGAGCCCGGGGCGTAGCGCGCGACCTCCTCGGTCTCGCTGCCCGTGCCGAGCCGCAGCCCGGTGTCGCGCCCGTGCAGACGTCCGTCGAGGTGACGGCCGACCAGCAGCTCGAGCGAGGCGAACGCGCGCGCGGCCTCGGAGCGCGTGGAGGGGACGGCGCTCACGCCGCCCCGCCGCTGGTCTGCTGGGCCGAGACCTGGGGCCGCGGCACCAGCGCCAGCACGTGGTCGACGACCTGTCGGGCGTCGATGCCCTCGGCGACGGCGTCGAAGGTGAGCACCAGCCGGTGGGCGAGCACGTCACGGGCCACGTCGGCGACGTCCTGCGGCAGCACGTAGTCGCGGGAGCGCAGCAGCGCCAGGGCCCGGGCCGCGGCCACCAGGCCGAGGGTGGCGCGCGGGCTGGCGCCGAACTCGACGTGCGGGGCGATCGCGGCGAGCCCGTAGCGCTCTGGCTCGCGGGTCGAGACCACCAGCCGCACGGCGTACTGCGCGACCGCGTGGTGCACGAAGACGCCGTCGGCGGCCCGCTGCAGCGCGACCACGTCGTCAGGGCCGAGCACCGCGTGGGGGCGGGGCGGGTCGACGCTCATCCGGTGCAGGATCGCGAGCTCCTCGGCCTCGGTCGGGTAGTCGACGACGATGCGCATCAGGAAGCGGTCGCGCTGTGCCTCGGGCAGCTGGTAGACGCCCTCGGACTCGATGGGGTTCTGCGTGGCGAGCACGAGGAAGGGCTCGGGCAGCGGGTAGGTGGTGGCGCCGATGCTCACCTGGCGCTCGGCCATCGCCTCCAGCAGCGCCGACTGCACCTTCGCCGGGGCCCGGTTGACCTCGTCGGCGAGCACGAGGTGGGCGAAGACCGGGCCGAGCTCGACGTCGAAGGTCTCGGTCGAGGGCCGCCAGACCCGGGTGCCGACGATGTCGCCGGGCATCAGGTCGGGGGTGAACTGCAGCCGGTGGAAGGTGCCGCCCACCGTCTCGGCGAGGGTGCGCACGGCGAGGGTCTTGGCGACCCCGGGCACGCCCTCGAGCAGCAGGTGTCCGCGCGCGAGGAGCCCGACGAGCATGCGCTCGACCATGTGCTCCTGGCCGACGACGACCTTCGTGACCTCGACCAGGGCGCGCTCGAGGCGCGCGGCCGCGCCGGTCACGTCGACGCTGCTGCCGGACGGGGTCTCGGTGGGGTCGCTCACCACCCCATTGGACCAACCCGGGGCAACCCCCGGCCCGGTCGACGACCCGGGGGTCAGTGGTCGGCGGCCGGCTCCACCAGCTCGACGAGCACGCCGCCGGCGTCCTTGGGGTGCACGAAGTTGATGCGCGACCCCGCGGTGCCGCGACGGGGGGCGTCGTACAGCAGCCGCAGGCCGCGCTCGCGCAGCACGGCCGAGACCTCCTCGACGTCGTCGACGCGGTAGGCGAGCTGCTGCAGGCCCGGCCCGCTGCGGTCGAGGAACTTCGCGATGGTCGAGGTCTCGTCGAGCGGCGCCAGCAGCTGGATGCAGGAGCCGGAGTCGCCGACCCCGACCATGGCCTCGCGCACGCCCTGCTCCGCGTTGGTCTCCTCGTGGAGCACCCGCATGCCGAGCTTCTCGGTGTACATCGCGATGGCCTCGTCGAGGTCGGGCACGGCCACACCGACGTGGTCGATCGCGGTGAACAGGTGCGTGGGGAGGGTGCCGGTCTGCTCGCTCATGCCGGTCAGTGTCGTGGGCCGGCGTACCTGCGTCGACCCCCTGTGACGTCCGTGACACCCTGACCACGAGCGCCCTGCGCGGACTACTGTGCGGCGCAGCCCTACCCCCAGGTAACAGGAGGCCCGCCCCATGTCCGGATCCGTCATCGTCGCCGGCGCCCGCACCCCGATCGGTCGGCTGCTGGGGGGCCTGAAGACGCTGTCCGCGGCCGACCTCGGCGGCGTCGCCATCAAGGGCGCGCTCGAGAAGGCGGGCGTCTCGCCCGAGCAGGTCGACTACCTGATCATGGGCCAGGTGATCCAGGCCGGTGCCGGCCAGAACCCCGCCCGCACCGCGGGCCTGCTCGGCGGGCTGCCCACCTCGGTGCCCTCGACCACCATCAACAAGGTCTGCCTCTCCGGCCTCAACGCCATCGCCACCGCCGACCAGCTGATCCGCGCCGGCGAGTTCGACGTCGTCGTCGCCGGCGGCATGGAGTCGATGACCAACGCCCCGCACCTGCTGCCGAAGTCGCGCGAGGGCTTCAAGTACGGCGACACCTCGCTCGTCGACTCGATGGCCTACGACGCGCTCTTCGACCAGGCCACCCAGCAGGCGATGGGCGGCCTGACCGAGCAGTGCAACGCCTCGGGCACCGACCTCACGCGCGAGGAGCAGGACGAGTTCTCGGCGCAGTCGCACCAGAAGGCTGCCGCGGCGTGGAAGAACGGCCTGTTCGACGACGAGGTCGTCAAGGTCGAGATCCCGCAGCGCCGCGGCGACGCGCTCGTGGTCGACGCCGACGAGGGCGTCCGCGGCGACACGACGGCGGAGTCGCTCGGCAAGCTGCGCCCGGCCTTCGACAAGGAGGGCACCATCACCGCCGGCTCCGCCTCGCAGATCTCCGACGGCGCCTGCGCCGTCGTGGTGATGAGCAAGGCCAAGGCGGAGGAGCTGGGCCTGACCTGGCTCGCCGAGATCGGGGCCCACGGCCAGGTGGCCGGCCCCGACTCCACGCTGCAGCTGCAGCCCGCCAACGCCACGCAGAAGGCCCTCGACAAGGAGGGCATCACCGTCGACGACGTCGACCTGGTGGAGTTCAACGAGGCCTTCGCCGCCGTCGGCATCGAGTCGGCCCGTGCGCTCGGGCTGCCCGAGGACAAGGTCAACGTCAACGGCGGCGCCATCGCGCTGGGCCACCCCGTCGGCATGTCCGGCGCCCGCGTGGTGCTGACGCTCGCCCTCGAGCTCAAGCGCCGCGGCGGCGGCACCGGTGTCGCCGCGCTGTGCGGTGGCGGCGGCCAGGGCGACGCCCTCGTCGTGAAGGTGCCCGCCTCCTGAGCAGGCGCTCGCGCGGTGACGTCCCCTCCCTCGTCTCCCGGGCGCGGGAGGGCGACGCCCGCGCGGTCGCGCGGCTGATCTCGCTCGTCGAGGACGCCTCGCCCGCGCTGCGCGAGGTGATGGCGGCGCTGGTGCCGCACGCGGGCCACGCCCAGGTCGTCGGCGTCACCGGCTCGCCCGGTGTCGGCAAGTCGACGACGACGGCTGCGGTCGTGGGTGCCCTGCGGGCTCGCGGCAAGCGGGTCGGGGTGCTGGCGGTCGACCCGTCGTCGCCCTTCAGCGGCGGCGCCCTGCTCGGCGACCGGGTCCGGATGCAGGACCACGCCCTCGACGGGGGCGTCTACATCCGCTCGATGGCCTCCCGCGGCCACCTCGGGGGGCTCTCCTGGGCGACCCCGCAGGCGCTGCGGGTGCTCGACGCCGCAGGCTGCGACGTCGTGCTCGTCGAGACCGTCGGCGTGGGCCAGAGCGAGGTCGAGATCGCCGGCCTGGCCGACACCACGATGGTGCTGCTCGCCCCCGGCATGGGCGACGGCGTGCAGGCGGCCAAGGCCGGCATCCTCGAGGTCGGCGACCTCTACGTCGTCAACAAGGCCGACCGCGACGGCGCCGACCAGGTGCGCCGCGAGCTCCGCGGCATGCTCGCCCTCGCCGAGCGACCCGAGGGCGCCTGGCGACCGCCCATCGTCAAGACCGTGGCCAGCAAGGGCGAAGGGCTCGACGAGCTCGTCGACGCCCTCGAGCAGCACCGCGAGCACCTCGAGGCCGGCGGCGAGCTGACCCGGCGCCGCGAGCGACGGGCCCGCGACGAGATCGAGGCGATCGCGGTCACGGCCCTGCGCTCGCGCTGGCGGGGCGTGCACGAGCACGACGCCCTCGACGGCCTGGCTGCCGACGTCGTCGGCGGCCGGCTCGACCCGTACGCCGCGGCCGACGCGCTGCTGGAGTCGATCGACGGCATCGACGGGGTCGACACGGCACCGCGCGCCTAGGGCGCGGCGGCGCACGCGCTTGGTAGAACAGGACTGTCCCGTGCGCACAGCAGAGGAGCCGTCATGACCGCCGTGGTGAAGAAGGGCGTCGGCCTTGTCATCGTGCTGTTCCTGCTGTGGTTCCTCGTCACCAGTCCCGGCCAGTTCGGCGCCCTGGTGCGTGACCTGGGCACCTCGATCTGGGACCTGCTCGTCCAGCTGTTCAACGCGCTGAGCCGGTTCCTGTCCACGGTCACGAGCTAGGCCCGTGGGCCTGCGCCACTGGCTCACCGACCCCGACATCTCGGGTCGGCTGCTCACCGACGGCGTCGACGACGAGGTCATCGCCGACGAGGTGACCAAGCACTGGGTGGTCTACGTCGTGCCCACGCTGCTCGGGGTGGTCGGCGTCGTGGTGTGGGTGACGTTCCTGGTGGTGCCGCTCGACGCCGCGTGGTTCCCCTTCCTCGCGGGCCTCGGCCTGGTCGGCTGGGCGGTCTTCCTCGCGCTCTCGCGCAACATCGACCGCTTCGTGGTCACCAGCGACAAGGTCTTCCGGGTGCACGGCCTCGTCAACCGCCACGAGGCCTCCATGCCGCTCGGGCGCATCCTGGACATCAGCGTGGACAAGCCGATCTGGGGCCGGATCCTCGGCTTCGGGCACTTCACCTTCGAGTCGGCCGCGCAGGAGCAGGGGCTGCGCGACATCCGCTACGTGCCGCGCATCGACGAGCGCAACCTCACCATCCAGCGGGTGCAGCGCGACGCCGGCCTGCGCAGCAAGAAGGTCCAGCGCTAGCGGGTCACAGCCCGGCGGCCAGCCGGAGCTCGGAGCCGATGGCGTCGAGCCGGCCCGTCGCGACGATGCGGGCGGCGTCGACGCCGCCCTCGCCGACCGGGACCACCACCTCGAGGTAGCACTTGACCTTGGGCTCGGTGCCGGACGGGCGCACCACGACGCGGGCGTCGCCGCCCTCGAGCCCGGCGAGCACCAGCCGCAGCCCGTTGGTCGGCGGCAGGTCGCCGGCAGGACCACCGGCGCCCTGGTTGAGGTCGTCGACGCGCACCACCTCGAGACCGCCGAGGCTCGCGGGCGGGTGGTCGCGCAGCCGGTCGACCACGGCCGGGATAGCTGCGAGGTCGTCCATGCGCACCGACACCTGGTCGGTCGCGTGCAGCCCGTGGGCCACGGCCAGCTCGTCGAGCAGGTCTCGCAGGGTCTTGCCCGCCCGCTTGGCGCGCGCGGCGACGTCGAGCACCACGAGGAGCGCGGTGACGCCGTCCTTGTCGGCGACGTGGCGCGGGTCGCAGCAGTAACCGAGCGCCTCCTCGTAGCCGAAGGCCAGCTGGGGCACCCGGCCGATCCACTTGAAGCCGGTGAGCGTCTCGGCGTAGAGCTGCTTGTGGGCCCGGGCGAGCTTGCCCACCAGCGTCGACGACACGATGGTCGTCGCGTAGGTGCCCTCGCGCCGCAGCCGCAGGAAGTGGTCGGCCAGCAGGGCGCCCACCTCGTCGCCCGAGAGCATCGTCCACCCCTGCGGGCCGGGCACGGCCACGGCGCAGCGGTCGGCGTCGGGGTCGTTGGCGACCACGACGTCGGCGTCGACCTCGGCGGCCAGCGCCAGCGCGAGGTCCATCGCGCCCGGCTCCTCGGGGTTGGGGAAGGCGACGGTCGGGAAGTCGGGGTCGGGCTCGGCCTGCTCGGCGACGACGTGGGGGGCCGCGAACCCGGCGTCCTGCATCGCCGAGACGACGAGGTCGCGACCGACGCCGTGCAGCGGGGTGTAGACGACGGAGAGGTCGCGCGCCCCGCCGCCGAGCAGCCGGGTCGCCGTACGGCGGTAGCGGTCGACGACGGCGTCGTCGAGCACCTCGACGCCCGTGCCGCGGGGGACGTCGGCCACGGCGCCGACCGCGTCGATGCGCGCCGCGATCTCGGCGTCGGCGGGCGGCACGATCTGGCTGCCGTCACCGAGGTAGACCTTGTAGCCGTTGTCCTGCGGCGGGTTGTGGCTCGCGGTGACCATGACGCCGGCGGCGGCTCCGAGGTCCTTGATCGCGAAGGCCAGCACCGGGGTGGGCAGCGGACGGGGCAGCAGCAACGCCTGGCGACCGGTGCCGGCGACGACCTCGGCGGTGTCGCGGGCGAAGACCTCGGAGTTGTGGCGGGCGTCGTAGCCGATGACGACGGGGCCGTCGGTAGCCGAGTCGTCGAGGTACGCCGCCAGGCCGGCGGCGGCGCGCGTGACCACGACCCGGTTCATCCGGGTGGGACCCGCCCCGAGCGGGCCGCGGAGGCCGGCGGTGCCGAACTCCAGCGTGCCGGCGAAGCGCTCGGCGAGGGCCTCGGTGTCACCCGCCTCGAGGAGCGCCTCGAGCTCGGCGCGGGTCACCGGGTCGGGGTCGTCGGCGACCCAGGCGCGGGCGCGCTCGAGCAGGTCGCTCACCGCAGCCCCCGCAGCCGGGGGAGCACCTCGGTCACGATCCGCTCGGTCGAGCCCACCGGGTCGTCCTGGCGGGGGCCCACCCACACCTGCGTGAAGCCGAGCGACACCCAGCCCTCGGCACGACGCAGGAAGTCGTCGACGTCGTCGAGGGGGTCACCGGCGATCAGCGTGCGCCGCACGGTGGCGGGGTCGCGACCGACGTCGGCGCAGTGCCGGTCGATCACCTCGAGCTTGTGGCGCAGCTGGTCGTCGGGCAGGGCGAACAGGTTGCAGGAGTCGGCGTGCTGCGCGACCAGGCGCAGCGTCTTGCGCTCGCCCTGACCGCCGATGACGACGCGCGGGCCGCCCTCGCGCAGCGGCGCGGGGCGGCAGACGGTCTCGGCGAGCTGGTAGTGGCGACCCTCGTAGGGCCCCTCGTCGGGGCCGAACATCTGGGCGCACACCTCGAGCGCCTCCTCGAGTCGCTCGAAGCGCTCGGCCGTCGGCGGGTACGGCACGCCGAGGCCGGCGTGCTCGCGGTCGTACCAGGCGGCGCCGAGCCCGAGCATCGCCCGACCCCCGCTGAGCACGTCGAGCGTCGCGACGACCTTGGCGAGCAGCCCGGGGTGGCGGTAGGTGACGCCCGTGACGAGCAGACCGAGCTCGATGCGCTCGGTCTGCCCGGCCAGGAAGCCGAGGGCGGTGTAGCCCTCGAGCATGGGCTCGGCCGGGCCGCCCAGCTGCTCCATCTGGAAGTAGTGGTCCATCAGGGTCAGCGTCTCGATGCCGCCCCGGTCGGCGGTGCGGGCGACCTCGGCGAGCGTGCTCGCCGTCGAGGCCGGGGCTCCGGGGAACCCCAGCTGGGACACGTGCAGGGCGAGCTCCACGGGCGGCCTGCCTCAGCCCAGCGCGGCGAGCGCGGCGTCGTAGTCGGGCTCCTGGCCGATCTGCGGCACCAGCTCGGTGTGCAGCACGGTGCCGTCGCGGTCGACGACCACCACCGCACGGGCCAGCAGGCCCTCGAACTTGGTGTCGGTCAGCCGCACGCCGTAGTCGTCGCCGAAGCTGGAGCGGAAGGCCGAGCCGACGCTGACGCGGTCGAGGCCCTCGGCGGCGCAGAAGCTCTTCTGGGCGAACGGCAGGTCGACCGACACGTTGAGGACGGTGGTGTCGTCGAGGCCCGCGGCGAGCTCGTTGAAGCGGCGTACCGACTCCTGGCAGACGCCGGTGCCGATGCTGGGGAAGATCGAGATCACCCGGCGGCCGGGAACGTCGGCGAGGCCGAACTCCTTCAGGTCGGCGTCGACGAGCGTGAAGTCGGGGGCCTGCGAGCCGACGGCGGGCAGGTCGCCGGAGGTCTGGGCGGTGTCGGGTCCGAGCGCGGTGGAAGCCATGCCCGGCAATCTAGCGAGCGGCACTCAGCGGCGGGCGCGGGGACCGTACTCGGGCCGGGTGCGGGCGTACGCCGCGGTGCGCGCCCGCTTGGTGTTCCCGGTCGCCAGCAGGAACAGCTGCTCGAGGCGCTCGGCTGCGAAGGTGCGGCGCAGCGAGGCGGTCCAGGTGTGGTCGAAGAGCCGCTTGGTCGCGGCGAGCGCGTCGGGGGAGCGGGTCGCGAGCTCGCGCGCCAGCAGCTCGGCGGCCTCGCGCGGGTCGTCGGCGACCTCGGTGACCAGGCCCATGCGCTGGGCCTCGACGCCGGAGAAGCGCCGCGCGGTCATCGTCAGCAGCTTGGCGGTGTCGATGCCGACCAGCTCCTTGAGCGAGGCGATCCCGGTCATGTCGGGGATCAGCCCCCAGCGGCCCTCGAGCACCGACCACTCGGAGTCGGGCGCCGCGACGCGGAAGTCGGCTGCGAGCGCGATCTGCACCCCGCCGCCGAGGCAGTGGCCCTCGACCGCGGCGATGACGGGCACCGGCAGCCGGCGCCAGGCCCAGCAGGCCTCCTGGAACAGGTTGGTGCCCCGCCAGGGCAGCGGCACGAAGGCCCGCGCGACGCCGCCCGGGTCACGCATCACGGTCGCGAAGTCGAGACCGGCGCAGAACGAGCTGCCCTCGCCGCTGATGACGACGGCGCGCAGGCGGCGGTCGGTGCGCAGGTCGCGCGCGACCGCGACGAGCTCGCGCAGCGTCTGCAGCGTCAGCGCGTTGAGCTTCTCGGGTCGCGTCAGCCGCACGTGGGCGATCCCGTCGGTGACGTCGACCGCCACGAGTCGGTCGGTGCTGGGGCTGGTGATCGGCTCGCTGGTCACCCCGTCACCGTACGCTCAGGCGTCGATGCTGCTCATGTCGCCGTAGCGCTCGCCCGCGACCGCGTCGCGGGGGACGGCGCGCTCAAGCGCAGCCACGTCGTCGGCGGCGAGACGCACGTCGAGCGCGGCGACGTTCTCCTCGAGGTAGCGCACGCGCTTGGTGCCGGGGATCGGTGCGACGTCGTCGCCCTGCGCCAGCACCCACGCCAGCGCCAGCTGGCCGGCGGTGCAGCCCTTCTGCGCCGCGAGCGACTGCACCTCGCGGACGAGGTCGAGGTTGCTCTGCAGCGCCTCGCCCTGGAAGCGGGGGAAGTACGCCGTCGCCCGGCTGTCGCCCTCGCCGAGCTCGGAGGTGATGGTGCCGGTCAGCAGGCCACGGCCCAGCGGCGAGTAGGGCACCAGTCCGATGCCGAGCTCGCGGACGGTGGGGAGGATCTCGTCCTCGAGGTCGCGGCTGAACAGCGACCACTCGGTCTGCAGCGCGGTGATCGGGTGCACGGCGTGGGCGCGGCGGATGGTCGCCGCGCTGGCCTCGGAGAGCCCGAGGTGGGTCACCTTGCCGGCCTCGACCAGCTCCTTCATCGCCCCGACGGTCTCCTCGATCGGCACCTGCTGGTCGACGCGGTGCTGGTAGTAGAGGTCGATGTGGTCGACGCCGAGGCGCTGCAGCGAGGCGTCGCAGGCGTGGCGGACGTACTCCGGCGAGCCGTCGATGCCGAGCCGGGCGCCGTCCTCGCCACGCTTGTTGCCGAACTTGGTGGCGAGCACGACGCCGTCGCGGCGGCCCTGGAGCGCCTTTCCGACCAGGCGCTCGTTGGTGAACGGGTCGTACATGTCGGCGGTGTCGAGGAAGGTCACGCCGAGGTCGAGCGCGCGGTGGATCGTCTCGATGCCGCCCTGCTCGTCGGGGGTGCCGTAGAACTCGCTCATCCCCATGCAGCCGAGGCCGAGCGCGGAGACGACGAGGTCCTGTCCGAGGGTGCGGGTGTCCATGGCACCAGCGTGCCCCTCACGTGGTGGGCGGAACCGTCGACGCGGGAGCGCGGCAGACGGTAGACAGGCTCCATGGGCGACGACGAGCAGGGCGAGCGCGAGGGCAGCATCCTCGACGACGGCGGCATCGACACCGACGAGCGAGCGGGGCGCAGCCAGGGCATCGACACCGAGAGCGAGCCCGACGAGGACACCAAGCAGGAGATGGAGGAGGAGCGCGCGCGCCGTCTGGATCCCGACAACCGCCCGGACGGGGCCGAGGTCGACAACACGCAGAAGGACTTCGACGTCGACGCCGGCATGTTCACCGACAGCGACGACTACGACCCCGACCACACGCCGTACGCCGAGGACGAGGGCGAGGACTCCTAGAGCCGGGGCACCACCGCGCCGAGCAGCCCACCCATCCGGGTGGCGGCGGCGCGACCGGCCTCCAGCACCTCCTCGTGGTCGAGCGGCTCGCCGGAGATGCCGGCAGCCAGGTTGGTGACGAGCGAGATGCCGAGCACCTCCATGCCGGCCTCGCGGGCGGCGATCGCCTCGAGCGTGGTGCTCATGCCGACCAGGCTGCCGCCGAAGGAGCGCACCATCGCGATCTCGGCGGGGGTCTCGTAGTGGGGACCGCGGAACTGCACGTAGACGCCCTCGTCGAGCGACGGCTCGACCTCGCGGCACAGCTGCCGCAACCGGGGGCTGTAGAGGTCGGTGAGGTCGACGAAGTGGGCGCCCTCGATCGGCGAGGTCGCGGTCAGGTTGACGTGGTCGCTGATCAGCACGGGGGTGCCGGGCGACCAGCGCTCGTCGAGACCACCGCAGCCGTTGGTCAGCACGACGGTCGAGCAGCCCGCGGCGGCGGCGGTGCGCACGCCGTGGACCACTGCACGCACGCCCCTGCCCTCGTAGAGGTGGGTGCGCGAGAGGAAGACCAGCAGGCGACGGTCGCCGGCGCGCACCGAGCGGACCTTGCCGCTGTGCCCGGCGACGGCCGCGGGGGAGAAGCCGGGCAGCTCGGTGGTCTCGAGCTCGGCGACGGTCTCGCCGAGGGCGTCGACCGCCGGGAGCCACCCGGAGCCCAGCACGAGGGCCACGTCGTGGCGCTCCACGCCGGTCTTCTCGGCCAGCGCGGCAGCGGCCTCGCGGGCGGATGCGGTCGGGCTGGGCTGGTCGGCGTCGGGCGCGGTCACCGCAGCACCCTAGACGGAGTCGTCGGGGGAGGGGTCAGCCGCCGAAGTTGGACCGGCAGGGCCGGCTGCGCAGCGCGGTGACGTAGTCGGCGGGCGCGTCGGCCGCCTCGGCGGCGTCGGCCAGCACCCCGAGCGACGAGGCCGACGGCAGCCCGCCCTCGAAGGCGTCGAGGACGTAGGCCCACGCCACGACCTCGGAGTCCATCAGCGACACCCGCACCTTGACCCGGCGGAACAGCCCGGTGTCGGCCGACTCGTAGGCGTCGAGGGCCGCGGCGTCGTCGGGCGTCACGTCGTAGACGCCGACGAAGACCTGCTCGAAGGGGTCCTGCACGATCGTGGCGAGGGCGCCGTCCCAGCCGTGGTCCTCGCCGCCGAAGGTCAGCCGCCATCCCGTCAGCCACCCGGTGCCGCGCAGCGGCGAGTGCGGGCAGCGCTCGCCCATGCGGGCGGGGTCGAGGTTGCTGCCGTAGGCGGCGTACAGCGTCACGCGGAGCAGGGTAAGACCCGTCGCCCCGGGAGGGCGACGCAGCCGGGCCATCGGACACAATGGGCGGATGAGTGCACCGGACTTCTCCCCAGGCCAGCGCGTGGCGATCATGGGCGGTGGGCCCGGCGGCTACGAGGCGGCGCTCGTCGCCGCCCAGCTCGGCGCCGACGTCACTGTCGTCGACAGCGACGGTCTCGGCGGCTCGGCCGTCGTCACCGACTGCGTGCCGAGCAAGACGCTGATCGCCACCGCCGAGCTGATGACGGAGTTCCGCGACGCCCCCGAGCTGGGGGTGGAGTTCAAGGACCACGAGGGCGACCCGGCCCACCAGCTCACCGTCGACCTCGGACGCGTCAACGCCCGGGTCAAGCGGCTCGCGTCCGACCAGTCCTCCGACATCGGAGCCGGCCTCGACAAGGCCGGCGTGCGGGTGGTCCGGGGCCGGGGTCGTCTCGACGGGCCGCAGTCGGTGGCGGTCGAGCTCGCCGACGGCGGCACCGAGCGGGTCGAGGCCGACGCCGTGCTGGTCGCGACGGGCGCCGCCCCGCGCACGCTGCCGACGGCCGAGCCCGACGGCGAGCGGATCCTCACCTGGGAGCAGGTCTACGACCTCGAGGAGCTGCCCGAGCACCTGATCGTGGTCGGCTCCGGCGTCACCGGCGCCGAGTTCGCCTCGGCGTACACCTCGCTCGGCGCGGAGGTCACCCTGGTCTCCTCGCGCGACCGGGTGCTGCCGGGCGAGGACGCCGACGCCGCCGACCTGCTCGAGGCCGTGCTGACCCGACGCGGGATGCACGTGCTCGGTCGCTCGCGCATGCAGTCGGTCGAGCGCGAGGGCGACCAGGTGCGGGTGACGCTGACCGACGGCCGCGAGGTCCTGGGCTCGCACTGCCTGCTCGCCCTGGGGTCGGTCCCCAACACCGCCGACCTCGGCCTCGAGGAGGCAGGCGTGGTGCTCGACGACGGCGGCTTCGTGCGGGTCGACCGCGTCTCGCGCACCAGCGCGCGAGGGGTGTACGCCGCGGGCGACTGCACCGGGGTGCTCATGCTCGCCAGCGTCGCGGCGATGCAGGGCCGCATCGCGATGTGGCACGCCCTCGGCGACGCGGTGCAGCCGCTCGACCTGGGCCAGGTCGCGAGCAACGTCTTCACCGCCCCCGAGATCGCCACCGTCGGTGCCTCGCAGCGGGCCGTCGACGCAGGAGAGGTCGCCGCCGAGGCGATCCGGCTCGACCTCGCCGGCAACCCGCGCGCCAAGATGCAGAGCGTGAAGGACGGCTTCGTCAAGCTCTTCGCCCGTCCCGGCACCGGCATCGTCGTCGGCGGCGTCGTGGTGGGTCCGCGCGCCAGCGAGATGGTGCACCCGCTGGCGATCGCGGTCGCCGAGTCGCTCACGGTCGACCAGGTCGCCAACGTCTTCACCGTCTACCCCTCGATGAGCGGCTCCATCGCCGAGGCGGCGCGACGGCTGCACGTGCGGCCCGCCTGAAATCACCTTGGTGTAATTCAAGAATGCATTTCTGCTAATCCCGCGAATTGCTCGTCAGGGTATTCAGAACCGGACATACTCGACTCTCGTCACGCTCGTCACAGCAGTCACGGGAGTCTCGGATGCCCTTCGCCAGTCGTCACCTGCCGGCCCTCGGCCTGCTGGCCGCGCTCGCCGGGCTGGGGGCGGTGGCCGGGCCTGCACCGGCGCTCGCCGACCCCGGCAGCGAGACCGTGCGGCAGGTGTTCACGGTCCCGAGCAGCGGCACCATCCCGGTGACGGGCAAGGGCTACGGCCACGGCCACGGCATGTCGCAGTACGGCGCTCGGGGTGCGGCCCGCCAGGGCCTGTCCCACGAGAAGATCCTGGCGTTCTACTACCCGGGCACCACGCTCGGGACGGCCGGAGGCAACATCCGGGTCAGGATCGTCACCGACAGCGACGGCGACACCCGGGCGCCGCTGCAGGACGGGCTGCGGGTGCGCGAGGTCGACTCGCGCAAGACCCTCGCGCTGCCCGCCGGCCTCGCCGGCGAGCGGGTCACGCAGTGGCGGATGCGCACCTCGGGGTCGACGACGCGCGTCGAGGGCCTGGCCGGCGGTCGCTGGCGCGGCCACGACTCCTTCGCGGGGGGCGGTGCGTTCTACCGCAGCGAGAGCCGCCCGGTCACGGTGCAGCTGCCGTCGGGCCAGCGCACCTACCGCGGCACGGTCCGCCACGTCGGGGGCGCCACGGTCAACGTGGTCAGCCTCGACAACCTCGTCCGCGGCGTCGTCTCCGCCGAGATGCCCGCGTCCTGGGAGAAGGCTGCCGTGCGCTCCCAGGCCGTCGCGGCGCGCACCTACGCCCTCTTCGAGCGCGAGGCCAACGGCTCGCGGTCCTACGACACCTGCGACACCACCTCGTGCCAGGTCTACGGCGGCGTCGGCGCGGAGCACCCCCTCGGCAACCAGGCGGTCACCGACACCGCCAAGCAGGTGCTGCGCCACGACGGCAAGGCCGCGTTCACGCAGTTCTCCTCCAGCAGCGGCGGCTGGACCTCGAAGGGAAGCCGGCCCTACCTCGTCGACAAGGAGGACCCGTACGACGCGGTGTCGGGCAACCCCAACCACGAGTGGCGGACCAGCCTGACCCGCGCACGGGTGCAGTCGCGGTACTCCTCGCTCGGCACGCTCAAGCGCATCGTCGTCACCCAGCGCAACGGTCACGGCACGTGGCAGGGCCGGGTCGAGCGGCTGGTGCTCGACGGCAGCCGCGCCGACGTCACGCTGACCGGCTCGCAGCTCCGCTCGGCGTTCGGCCTGAAGTCCGACTGGTTCAGCTTCGGCTGACCGGCGTCGCCGAGCGGTGTCGGCGGCGACACGGCCCACGGAGATGTCGGTCGTGCGCCGGGAGGTGCTTTTCGTTCGAAAAGTTGCGGGCCCAGGAGGTTTTCGACTGATCGGCACCTCAGGACCGGCGTGTCGCGGTGCGTATCGGTCGGATCGTGCGCCCGGGAGGTGCTTTTCGTTCGAAAAGCACGGCCCCCAGGTCCGCCAGCCGGTACGTCGCAGGGCGCAGCGGTGGGCGGCGGTGACGATGGGAACCCTGGTCCCGTGGCCATCGACGAGACCGACCTGAGGCACCTGCGGCGCTGCGTCGAGCTGGCGCGGGAGGCGCTCGACGACGGCGACGAGCCGTTCGGGTCGCTGCTCGTCAGCGCGGCGGGGGAGGTGCTGCTCGAGGACCGCAACCGGGTCAAGGACGGCGACCACACCCGGCACCCCGAGCTGGCGATCGCGCGGTGGGCGCCCGCCCACCTGGCGCCGGAGGAGCGGGCTGCCGCCACCGTCTACACCTCCGGCGAGCACTGCGTGATGTGTGCGGCCGCGCACGCGTGGGTGGGTCTCGGTCGCATCGTCTACGCCACCTCCACCGCGCAGCTCGTCGCCTGGCGCGAGGAGTGGGGCGCCCCCGCCTCGCCGGTGCTCCCGCTCGCGATCGGCGACGTCGCCCCGGGGCTGCCCGTCGAGGGTCCGGCCCCCGAGCTGGAGGCCGAGATGCGTGAGCTGCAGCGGCGCAACGCGGCACGCTGACCCGGGGGAGGAGCCCGACATGTGACGCTACCCTCGCGTATCGTCGGGCGCGTGACCATGCAGCCCGCCGACCCCGCGGAGTTCCGACCGCGCCGGCGTCCCGCCCAGGAGCGCAGCCGCCGCCGCTTCGACGACATCCTGCGCGCGGCCCGGGCGCTGCTGGTCGAGGTGGGCTTCGAGGCGTTCACCGCCGAGCAGGTCGCCCTGCGCGCCGGCGTGCCGATCGGCTCGCTCTACCAGTTCTTCGGCAACAAGTACGCCATCATCTGCGAGCTCGACCGGCTCGACACCGCCAACGTCGAGAGGGCGCTGGAGGAGTTCGCGGGGGAGATCCCGACGCTGAACTGGGCGCAGCTGCTCGACAAGCTGCTCGACCACCTGGCCACGCTGTGGCGCACCGACCCGTCGCGCCGTGCAGTGTGGCTCGCGATGCAGGCCACCCCGCCCACCCGCGCCATCGCCGCCGAGCACGAGCGACAGCTCGCCTCGCAGGTGCAGCGGGTGCTCGCCCCCCTCACGCCC
Organism: Nocardioides marmoraquaticus; assembly: GCF_054777915.1. Classification (NCBI taxonomy): domain Bacteria; kingdom Bacillati; phylum Actinomycetota; class Actinomycetes; order Propionibacteriales; family Nocardioidaceae; genus Nocardioides; species Nocardioides marmoraquaticus. Next base: position 165,622 of record NZ_BAAHAA010000005.1, read on the forward strand.
GGCTCCTCGACCGGCCACCGGCAGACGCTCGCCGAGGTGATCGTGCACGTCACCTACTCGATGCTCAACTTCTCGATCCGCGACGGCCAGTCGCACCCCGACGCCGTCGTGCAGCTCAAGAGCATGCTCACGCACTACCTGCTGGCCGCCGAGGCCGAGGCCAAGCGCCGCCAGGCGTCGTAGGTCCCGATCTCCGCACCGGCCCCGACACGCCCGGGGTCGCGGAAGTGACTCGCCCGTAACCCCGCTGCCGTGTCACGGTAGGGCGCAATGCGAGAGCAGCCTCGCATTCTGAGCGTCCAACCTGAGGGGTCCGTCGTGTCTTTCCGTCGCATCGCTATCGTGAACCGGGGCGAGTCCGCCATGCGGCTGCTCCACGCCGTGCGCGAGCTCAACGCGTCGTACGACGACCCGACGCAGCGCCTGCAGACCGTCGCGCTGCACACCTCGGGCGAGGCCAACGCGATGTTCGTGCGCGAGGCCGACCTGTCCCACGACCTGGGGCCCGCGTCCGCGCGGCCGTACGTCGACCTGGCCGCGCTGGAGCGTGCGCTGCTGGCCACCGAGGCCGACGCTGTGTGGCCGGGCTGGGGCTTCGTGGCGGAGGACCCGAGCTTCGTCGACCTGTGCGACAAGCACGGCATCACCTTCGTCGGCCCGAGCGCCGAGGCGATGCGCCGGCTCGGCGACAAGATCGGCTCCAAGCTGATCGCCGAGGAGGTCGGCGTGCCGGTGGCGCCGTGGAGCCGCGGCGCCGTCGACACCCTCGAGGCGGCGCTCGAGGCCGCGGGCAGCATCGGCTACCCGCTCATGCTCAAGGCCAGCGCCGGCGGCGGTGGCCGCGGGATCCGTATGGTCGCCTCGCCGGCCGACCTCGAGGACGCCTACCAGCGCACCAGCGACGAGGCGCTGCGCGCGTTCGGCAACGGCACCGTCTTCCTCGAGCGGCTCGTCACCGGCGCCCGCCACGTCGAGGTGCAGCTCATCGCCGACAGCCACGGCACCGCCTGGGCGCTCGGCGTCCGCGACTGCTCGGTGCAGCGCCGCAACCAGAAGGTCATCGAGGAGTCCTCCTCGCCGCTGCTGAGCCCCGAGCAGGCCGACGAGCTCAAGGCCGCCGCCGAGCGGCTCGCCGTCGAGGTCGGCTACGTCGGCGCCGGCACCGTGGAGTTCCTCTACCACCCGGGAGAGCGCAGCTTCGCCTTCCTCGAGGTCAACACCCGGCTGCAGGTGGAGCACTCGATCACCGAGCTCACCACCGGTGTCGACCTGGTCAAGGCCCAGCTGCACGTCGCCCAGGGCGGTCGCCTCGAGGGCGAGAAGCCCGTCGAGACCGGCCACGCCATCGAGGCCAGGCTCAACGCCGAGGACCCCGACCGTGACTTCGCCCCCGCGCCCGGCCGCATCGAGCACCTCGACCTGCCCTCGGGCCCCGGCGTGCGCGTCGACACCGGCGTCGCCGAGGGCGACACCATCCCGCCCGACTTCGACTCGATGATCGCCAAGGTCATCGCCTACGGCCGCACCCGCGACGAGGCGCTCGCCCGGCTGCGCCGCGCCATGACCTCGACCACCGTCGTCATCGAGGGCGGTGCCTGCAACAAGAGCTTCGTGCTCGACCTGCTCGCCCAGCCCGAGGTCGTCTCCGGCGCGCCCCAGGAAGGCGTCCAGTGGGCCGACACCGGCTGGATCGACCGCGTCCGCGCCGAGGGCCGGCTCGTGGCCCACGCGCACGCCGGCGTCGCGGTCGTCGCGGCCGGCATCGAGGCCTACCTCGACCGTCTCGGCGTCGAGACCGCCCGGCTGCTCGAGACCGCTCGCGGCGGTCGTCCCTCGGCCACCCACGAGGCCGGCCGACCCGTCGAGCTCAAGCTGCGCGGCGTGCCCTACCAGGTCGCGACGGTCGGCACCGGCCCCGGCCGCTTCCGCGTCACCGTCGCCTCGGGCGACACCGCGCAGACCGTCGACGCCCAGCTCGAGCACGTCGACGACGTACGCCGCCGCCTCGTCGTCGCAGGCCGCCGCTACGGCGTGGTCACCGCGACCCACGGACCCACCACGCTGGTCGAGGTCGACGGCGTCGCCCACCGCGTCAGCCGCGACGAGGGCGGCGTGCTGCGCTCGCCCGCGCCCGCCCTGGTCGTGGCCACCCCCGTCGCCGTCGGTGACGAGGTCGAGTCCGGTGCGACCGTCGTGGTGCTCGAGTCGATGAAGATGGAGACGGCGCTGCACGCGCCGTACGCCGCCCGCGTCAAGGAGCTGCCCGTCGTCACCGGCAGCCAGGTCGAGACCGGCGCCCCGCTGATCAAGCTCGAACCCGTCGGCGAGGTCGAGGAGGAGACGACCGACGCCGGGCCGGCGCTCGACCTGCCCGTCGCCGACGCCCTCGACACCGCGACCGCGCGCTCGCGTGCCCTCGCCGCGCTGAGCGCCGTCGTGCTCGGCTACGACGTGCCGCCGGAGGACCAGGACGCCGCGCTGTCGGCGTACGTCGCCGTGCGCGAGGGCGGCGAGGCGGGCCTGGCCGACGAGGTGCGGCTGCTCGAGACCTTCGCCGACCTCGCCGAGCTGGTGCGCAACCGACCCGTCGACGAGGACCGGCAGTCGGCGCTGCGCGTGCACAGCTCGCGCGAGCACTTCCACACCTTCCTGCAGAGCCTCGACCCCGACCGCGGCGGCCTGCCCGAGCAGTTCCGCGACCGGCTGCAGCGGGTGCTGCGCCACTACGGCGTCGGCGACCTCGACCGCACGCCCGAGCTCGAGGCCGCGGTCTTCCGGATCTTCCTCGCCTCGCAGCGCACCACCCCCGAGGTCGCCCTCGTCTCGGCGCTGCTCGGCTCGTGGAGCGGCGAGGCCGCCCCGACCGGCGAGCTCGCCGGTCGTGCCCGCGAGGTGCTGGAGCGCCTCGGTCGGGTGCCGACCTCGCGCTACCCCGCTGTGGGCGACCTGGCCCGCAGCGTGCGGTTCCGCTGGTTCGACCAGCCGGCCGTCGACGCCGAGCGCTCCGACGTGCTGCTCGGCGTGCGCGACGAGGTGGAGGCGCTGGCCGCCACCTGGGCCGACCTCGACCCGACCGGGCGCACCCGTCGCATCGAGGCCCTCGCCGCGATCCCCGAGCAGACGGTCGGCTTCCTGTGCGACCGCCTCGCCGCCGGCATCCCCGAGCGCGAGCCGATGCTCGAGGTGCTCGCCCGCCGCCACTACCGCGACCACGACCTGCGCGACGTCGCGTCGTACGACGCCACGACCGCGGGCCGCCCCGTCGTGACGGCCGGCTACACCCTCGACGCCCGCGCGACCCGCCTGGTCTCGGCGGTGGGCTCGGTGGTCGAGCTCGCCGCCGGCTCCGACCTGCTCGCGACCGTGTCGTCGTACGTCTCGAGCCGCGCCGCGGGCGAGGACGCCGTCGTCGACCTGTACCTCTACTGGCCCGACGCGCCCGACTCGCCCGACGAGGCGAGCGAGCAGCTGCGCGCCCGGATCGCCGACCTGCCGCTCGCGGGCGACGTACGCCGCCTCAGCGTCGCGGTCTGCTCCGGCGCGGGCGACCGCAACGTCGGCTACTTCGCCTTCCGCCCGACCGCGTCGGGCTCCTTCGAGGAGGACGACCTCACCCGCGGGGTGCACCCGATGGTGGGCCGTCGCCTCGACCTGTGGCGGCTGCGCAACTTCGACATCACCCGCGTCGACGCGCCCGAGGACGTGCTGCTCTACGACTGCGTCGCCCGCGAGAACCCCGCCGACCGCCGCCTCGTGGCACTCGCGCAGGTGCGCCAGATGTCGGTCGTCCGCGACGACGACGGCACCGTGACGGCCCTGCCGCACGCCGAGCGCGCGGTGGAGAACTGCCTCGAGGCCATCCGTCGCGAGCGGGTCGCCCGCGGCGCGGCCGGCGCCAGGCTCGACATGAACCACGTCTGGGTCACGGTGTGGCCGGTCGTCGACCTCGACCTCGACGCCCTCGGCGCGCTCGGCACCAAGATCAGCCCGCTGACGGACGGCGCCGGGGTCGAGGAGGTCCTTGCCCAGGGCCGCCTCGCCGACCCCGGCGGCGAGCCCCTGCCGATGGCGGTGCGCTTCGCCGCGCAGCCCGGCTCCGGAGTGCAGATGTCGGTGCAGGAGCCGCCGAGCGAGCTGCTCGCCCCGCTCGACGACTACGCCTCCAAGGTGGTGCGCTCGCGCCGCCGCGGCCTGGTCTACCCCTACGAGCTGGCCGGCGTGCTCGCCGGAGCCGGCGGGTCGCTCGTCGAGCACGACCTCGACGACCGCGGCGTGCTGGTGCCGGTCGACCGCCCCTTCGGCCTCAACACGGCGGGCATTCTCTGCGCCGTCGTCACCACCCCCACGCCGCTGCACCCCGAGGGCGTCACCCGGGTCGTGCTGTGCGGCGACCCCACGAAGTCGCTCGGCTCTGTCGCCGAGCAGGAGTGCCTGCGCGTCATCGCCGCCCTCGACCTCGCCGAGCAGATGCAGGTGCCCGTCGAGTGGTTCGCGCTGTCGGCCGGCGCCCGGATCTCGATGGAGTCCGGCACCGAGAACATGGACTGGGTGGCCAAGGCGCTGCGCCGCATCGTGGAGTTCACCCAGGACGGCGGCGAGGTCAACGTCGTCGTCGCGGGCATCAACGTCGGCGCCCAGCCCTACTGGAACGCCGAGGCGACGATGCTGATGCACACCAAGGGCATCCTCGTGATGACACCCGAGAGCGCGATGGTGCTCACCGGCAAGCAGTCGCTCGACTTCTCCGGCGGGGTCTCGGCCGAGGACAACTACGGCATCGGCGGCTACGACCGCGTCATGGGCCCCAACGGCCAGGCGCAGTACTGGGCGCCGGACCTCGTCGGCGCGTTCGGCGTGCTGATGGCGCACTACGAGCACACCTACGTGGTGCCCGGCGAGTCCGGTCCGCGGCGGGCCCCGTCGTCCGACCCGGTCGAGCGCGACGTGTCGACCTACCCCCACCGGATCGAGGGCAGCGACTTCGCGAGCGTCGGCGAGATCTTCTCGCCGGAGCACAACCCCGACCGCAAGAAGGCCTTCGACATCCGCACCGTGATGCGGGCGGTCGCCGACCAGGACCACGAGGTGCTCGAGCGGTGGGCCGGCATGGCCGACGCCGACACCGCGGTCGTGCAGGACGCCCACGTCGGCGGCTACCCCGTCTGCCTGCTCGGCATCGAGAGCCAGTCGGTGCGACGCGCCGGCTTCCCGCCCACCGACGGCCCCGACACCTACACCGCCGGCACGCTGTTCCCGCGGTCGTCGAAGAAGGCGGCGCGCGCGATCAACGCCGCGAGCGGCAACCGCCCGCTCGTCGTGCTCGCCAACCTCTCGGGCTTCGACGGCTCGCCCGAGTCGATGCGCAACCTGCAGCTGGAGTACGGCGCCGAGATCGGCCGCGCGATCGTCAACTTCGACGGCCCGATCGTCTTCACCGTGATCTCCCGCTACCACGGTGGCGCGTTCGTGGTGTTCTCCAAGGCGCTGAACCCCCGCATGACGGTGCTCGCCGTCGAGGGCTCGTTCGCCTCGGTCATCGGTGGCGCCCCGGCCGCGGCCGTCGTGTTCACCGGCGAGGTCGACAAGCGCACCGCCGCGTCGCCCGCGATGACGGCGCTCGACGACCGGATCGCCGGATCTCGCGGTGCCGAACGGATCAGGCTGCAGGCCGAGCGGGCGCAGCTGCGCACGGCGATCCGCGCCGAGAAGATCTCCGAGGTCGCCGCCGAGTTCGACGGCATCCACGACATCCACCGGGCGGTGGAGGTCGGCTCGGTCGACGCGGTCATCCCGGCCGCGCGGATCCGGCCCGAGATCGTCGCGGCGATCGAGGCCCACCTGGGCTGACACCCGGCTGACATCGGGTGCGCGCCGGGCCATGCTGGGACGGTGCGCCCGCTCCGCTACTCCGTCAACGTCTCGCTCGACGGCTGCGTCGACCACGCGGCGTTCGGCGGGGGAGTCTCGGCCGAGGTGCTGCACCGGCACTCGGCGGCGACCTTCGCCCGTCACGACGGCCTGCTGCTCGGCCGGGTGACGTACCAGATGATGGAGGCCGGGTTCCGTGCCGAGGCCGAGTCGGGCGCGTCCGACGACCCGTTCGTCGCCGCCCTCCACGCGATGCCGAAGCACGTCGTCACGAGCACGCTCGAGCGCGCGGACTGGAACGCCACCGTGGTCGAGGGCGACCTCGCGGCCGCGGTGACCCGCCTCAAGGAGCAGCCGGGCACCGGCCTGCTGACCGGTGGCGTCCGTCTGCCCTCGGCGTTGGCCGCCCTGGGCCTGGTCGACGAGTACGAGCTGGTCGAGCACCCCGTCGTGGTGGGTCACGGCCCGAGGCTGCTCGACGGGCTGCCCGCCGCGCTCGACCTGCGTCTGGTCGCCACCGAGGAGCTCGGCCTCGGCATCGTGGCCCGGCGCTACGTGCCCGCCGCCGGGTCCTGACGCCGCGGCTGCCACTAGCCTGCTGGGGTTCGTGACGTCGCCCGCCCAGGAGGAACCGCATGTGCCGCGTGCTCGCCTACGTCGGGCCGGAGATCCCGCTCGAGGACCTGCTGCTCAAGCCCGAGAACAGCCTGGTCAACCAGACCCTGGACCCCGAGCTGCACCCCCAGCTGCAGCTGGCCGGGTGGGGCTTCGCGACGTGGAGCGAGCAGCAGCACCGGCCGGAGCGGCCGCTGGTCTACCGCCGGCCCTCGGCGGCGTTCTACGACGACAACGTCGAGGGCGTCGTGCCGAGCCTGCGCGCCAGCACGATGCTCGCCCACGTGCGGGCCGCCGACTACGACGCCGGCGCGGTCCTGGCCGACGAGAACTGCCACCCCTTCGCCTACGAGCACACGCCCTGGATCGTCGCGCAGAACGGCAACCTGCCGCACTGGAAGGTGCTGCAGCGCGAGCTGCTGCCCCACTGCGACGACCGCTACCTCGAGCAGATGACGGGGACCACCGACACCGAGTTCCTCTACGTGCTGCTGCTCTCGCTGCTGCAGGGCGACACCGACGACGACGTGCAGCGCGCCTTCGAGGAGCTCGTCGGGCTGGTCGCGAAGGCGATGCGCACCCTCGACCGCGCGGGGCTGGCCAAGCTCAAGATGGCCCTGGTCTCGCCGGACCGCATCATCGGCGTCAACGCCGGCACCGGTCACGAGGGGGAGACCGATCCGGCCGGTGACTGGCGCGAGCTGCGCCAGGCCGAGCCCGGCACCGACGACTTCGCGCTCGGCATGCTCCTGGAGCCGATGTACCTGCTGGTCGGGCGCGACTTCGAGCAGCAGGAGGCGACGTACGGCTTCGAGACCTGCAGCGCCGACGAGGCGACCGCCGCGATCTTCGCCTCCGAGCCGCTGACCGAGGACGCCGACGACTGGTCGACGTTGGAGTTCGGCGAGATGGTCTTCCTGCGTCGCGTCGACGGCCGGATCACGCGCGAGGTCCGCACGCTCCGCGTCTGAGCCGTCGCGGCGGCCCGGCGACGGGCCTAGGGTGCCGAGATGGCGGACGACGGCTGGCGGACCATCGGAGGAGTCGCGACCGCGTGGTACGACGCCCCCTCGCTGACGGCGGGTGCGGCGCTGGCGACGCGGCTGTCGGGGGAGGACGTCGTGCTCGACCTCCGCGCGACCGGGGCGCGGGTGCGGGCCGGCACCCCCACCGCAGCTGCAGCGGCCTCGGCTGCCGCCCGCGACCTCGGCCTCGCCCCTGACCCGTCGGCCCTGCAGCAGGTCGGCGTGGTGGTCGCCAGTCCCGACCCGGCCACGACGGCGCCGTGGTGGCGGCGGGTGCTCGGGGAGGTGCCGGGCCTCGTGGAGCCGCCGCTGACCTTCGTGCCGCTCTCCGACCCCCGTCCGCTCCGGGACCGCTGGCACGTCGACGTCGTCCGGCCCGGTGACGTGGTCGCCGAGGTGGCACCGGGGCCGGCCGGCGGGCCGTACGGCGTGCGGCACGGCGACCCCGACGGCAACGAGGTCGACCTCGTGCCGGGCGACCCGCTCGCGGACGGTGCGTCGGACTGGGTCGCCGTCTTCTCGACCACGGCCTGCTACCGCGTCGACCCGGCGGCCCAGCCGGAGCTGGTGGCGACGGCGGCCGCCACGGCGGACGCCGCGGGGTTCCCGCTGCTGGTCGGGGTGCGCCCCGGACTCGTCGTGCTCGAGACCGGCAAGGACCAGGCCGACCCCGACGCCCACGGCCTCGACCTCGACGTCGGCTCGCTCGCCGCCGACCTGCAGTCAGGGGCGCGCGCGCTCGGCGCGGTGGCCGACCCGGCGCTGCCGCGGTTCGTGCAGCTCGGCCTCGACGCCGCCGACGTCGCCGGCGTGCGGGCGTTCTGGGCGGCCGCGCTCGGTCGCGTCCCCGACCGCCGTACCGGCCTCACCGACCTCGTCGACCCACGCCGGCTCGACCCCGTGCTGATGCTGCAGGACATCGACGTCGACGAGGTCGACCGCCGGCGCCAGCGCAACCGGATCCACCTCGAGCTGGCGCTCCCGGCCGACGCGGTCGCAGCGCGGGTGGGAGCGGCGGTCGACGCCGGGGGACGGGTGGTGCAGGAGGTGACCGGCCGGACCACCGTGACCGACCCCGAGGGCAACGAGCTGGTGGTGGTCGCCTCGCCGCAGGTGGGGATCTAGACCACCTGACGTCGTCGCCGACCGGTCGTGGGCAACCGGCCGCTCGCGTCCTCGCCCCCAGGTTCTGCCCGGGATCGAGGCGCTGCCGGACCGGTCGGTGGGCAACGCTGCGGGTCAGGACCGCGCGAAGAGGGTCGGACCTCTCCCGGCGCGATGCCGCGGTGCGGCGCGCCCGCGTGCGTATGGTGTCCCCCACCTACGCGAGCCTGGGGAGCCGACACCTGTGGACAACATCGCCGACTGGTTCGCCTACGTGAACCTCAACCTCGAGTTCATCCTCGAGGAGACCGTCAACCACGCCCGGATCGTGCTGATCGTCATCGCGGCGGCCACCGTCACCTCGGTGCTGCTCGGCACCGTCATCCAGCGCCGACCGGTCGCACGCGCCGTCGTGCTCGCGCTGTCCGGGATCGTGCTGACGATCCCGTCGCTGGCGCTGTTCGCGCTCTTCATCCCCGTCGTCGGCATCGGCAACCCGCCGGCGATGCTCGCGCTCTACCTCTACGCACTGATGCCGATCCTCCGCAACACGGTCACCGGGCTCGACTCGGTCAGCCCCGCGGTCGTCGAGTCCGCCAAGGGCATGGGCATGAGCACCACCCAGCAGCTGCTCCGGGTGCGGCTGCCCCTCGCGTGGCCCGTGATCATGGCCGGCGTCCGGATCTCCACGCTGATGACCGTCGGCATCGCCGCCATCGCGATCCTGGTCGGCGGCGACGGCCTCGGCAGCTACATCCAGGGCGGCCTGACCCGCTTCGGCCTGCCCAACTCCGAGAACTCCGTGTGGGCGGGCGTCGTGTTCACCGTCCTGCTCGGGCTCGTGCTCGACATCGCCTTCGCCGTCTTCCAGCGCTTCACCACCCCGCGCGGTCTCCGCGTCTGACCGCCCACCACCCAGCAGAGATCGGAATCCCATGAGCGACATGCCGAAGATCCGCCTCGAGAAGGTGGGCAAGACCTACCCGGGCACCAAGGTGCCCGCGGTCGAGGAGCTGACCCTCGACATCGAGGAGGGCGAGATCCTCGTGCTCGTCGGCCCCTCGGGCTGCGGCAAGAGCACCACGCTGCGACTGATCAACCGGATGATCGAGCCGAGCGGCGGGCGCATCCTGCTCGACGGCGAGGACGTCACCAAGGTCAACCCCGACAAGCTGCGTCGCCGCATCGGCTACGTCATCCAGCAGATCGGCCTGTTCCCCCACCAGACCCTGGTGCAGAACATCGCCACCGTCCCGCGGATGCTCGGGTGGGACAAGGACAAGACCAAGGCGCGGGCCGAGGAGCTGCTCGGCATGGTCGGCCTCGACCCCGAGCAGTACCGCGACCGCTACCCCAAGGAGCTCTCCGGCGGCCAGGCCCAGCGCGTCGGCGTGGCCCGGGCGCTCGGCGCCGACCCCGACATCATGCTGATGGACGAGCCGTTCGGCGCCATCGACCCGATCACCCGGGAGCGGCTGCAGAACGAGTTCCTCCGGCTGCAGGCCGAGCTGCGCAAGACGATCGTCTTCGTCACCCACGACATCGACGAGGCGATCAAGATGGGCGACAAGATCGCGATTCTCGGTGAGCGCAGCACGATCCGTCAGATCGACACCCCCGAGCGCATCCTGGCCTACCCGGTCGACGACTTCGTCGACGACTTCATCGGCAACGGCTCGACCATCAAGGGCCTGAACTTCCTCCAGGTCAGCTCCCTCGCCCTCACCGACTACCCCACGATGACGGCGGGCGACCCGGCCGAGACGGGCCGGGCGACGCTGCAGAGTGCCGGCAGCGAGTGGCTGGTCGAGCTCGACCAGGCAGGCGCCCCCGTGCGCTGGGTGCACCAGGACCAGCTCGCCGGCGGCGAGGGCGCGGGGGAGCCGGTCGGCGAGACCCTGCACTCCGGCGACACCCTCTTCCACGCCCTCGAGCTGATGGTGCAGAGCGCATCGGGCGAGACCGTGGTGGTCGACGACAGCGGTGCCTTCGCCGGCGTCGTCCGCATGGTCGACCTGGCCAAGGCGATCCGCCGGGCGCAGTACGAGGCCCGCCGCCACTACGAGGAGCTGGAGGCCCGCGCATGAGCGACGCCGTCATGATGGCGCCGCCCGCGGCGCCCAGTGCCGAGGTCCCGGCCGCGGCGGGCGGGAGCGGCGTACGCCCGACCCGTGGCGCCCGGCTGGTGCAGACGGCCGGCCTGTGGCTCGCGCCGGTGGTGATCGCGCTGCTCTCGCTGGCGTTCTTCTTCTACTACCGCAGCCTGCAGGCCAGCGGCACCAGCACGGTCGTCTCGGCCCTGGAGTGGAGCGACAAGCTCCAGCCCCAGACGATCCGGATCGTCTACATCGCCTTCTGGTCGACGGTCATCGTCATCCTGGTCGCGGTGCCGCTCGGCGTGCTGCTCACCCGCGCCGGCGTGCGCCGCATCAGCCCGGTCATCCTCGGCATCGCCAACTCCGGCCAGGCGCTGCCGGCGTACGGCCTGCTCGTGATCTTCCTGGGCATCATGGGCCAGGGCAGCCTCACGGTGATCGTGGCGCTGTCGTTGTTCGCCCTGCTGCCCGTGCTGCGCAACACCATGGTCGGCCTCGACGGGGTCGACCGCGCGGTGATCGAGGCGGGCCGCGGCATGGGCATGACCAAGATGCAGGCGCTGCTCCGCATCGAGATGCCGCTGGCGGTGCCGATCATCGTCGCGGGCGTCCGGACCGCGATGATCCTCAACATCGGCATGGCGACCCTGGCCTTCCTCGTCGGCGGCGGTGGTCTCGGCATCACCATCCAGACCGGGCTGAAGCTCAACCAGGACCCGATCCTCATCGCCGGTGCCTGGCTGGTCGCCCTGGTGGCGCTGACCTTCGACTGGCTCGGCGCCCTCGCCGAGCGCACCCTCAAGCCGCGGGGGCTGTAGCGCAATCCGGTACTACCGAACCAATCCGGGCCTCGGGTCGGCGACCGAGACCCAATCGTTGTCAAGCAGTGCCCGCAATCCCGGGCGGAACGCCGATTGCGCCCTACGTTGAACTCGCCCACTGCCTCGGTGGGCCTGACACCTGTGGAGAAGGGTCAAGCGATGCGCACTCACAGAAAACTGATCGCCACGTCACTGAGCCTCGCCGTGGCCGCGACGCTGGCCGGCTGCGGCGGCGGGGGGAGCGGCGGTGGTGGCGGTGGTGACCGTCTCGACGGCGTCAGCCTCACCGTGGGGTCGAAGGACTTCACCGAGAACATCCTCGTCGGCGAGATGCTGGTGCAGGCGCTCGAGAACGAGGGCGCCAGCGTCACCAGCCAGACCAACCTCGGCGGCACCTCGGTCGCCCGCGACGCGCTCCTGAGCAAGGAGATCGACGTCTACCCCGAGTACACCGGCACCGCCTGGACGGTCCACCTCGGCAACGAGGACCCGAGCCAGGACCCCGAGGAGCTCTTCAAGGTCGTCTCCGACCAGGACCTCGCCGACAACCAGATCAAGTGGGTCGGGCGCTCGCCGTTCAACGACACCTACGGCTTCGCGGCCAACGGCGACCTCGCCGAGTCCGACGGCCCGTTCGACTTCGACTCCATGGCGGCGTACCTGAAGGACAACCCGGACGCCACGGTCTGCATGGAGACCGAGTTCCCCGACCGTCCCGACGGCCTCGTGCTGTGGGAGGAGGCGACCGGCTACGAGATCCCGCAGTCGCAGATCCAGATCCTCGACACCGGCCTGATCTACACCGAGACCAGCGACGGCAACTGCGACTTCGGTGAGGTCTTCACCACCGACGGCCGCATCACCGAGCTCAACCTCGAGCTGGTGGAGGACCCGGGCGTCATGATCCTCTACAACCTCTCCTTCACCTGGCAGGACGCCGTCTACCAGGAGAACGCCGAGGTCTACGACGAGCTGGCCGACACGATCTACGCCGAGCTCGACGAGGACAAGATGGCCGAGCTGAACGCTCTCGTCGACGTCCAGGGCCAGCCGGTCGAGCAGGTCGCCCAGCAGTACCTCGAGGAGATCGGCCTGAAGTGACCTGGTGACCCCACGGTCGTGATCCTCACGGGGCCGGCGTCTCGCACCAGCGAGGCGCCGGCCTCGTGCTGTGCCCGGGTCCTCACCGCCGGGTCAGGTCTGGTCCACGTCTCGCATGCTCGAGCGGCCCTCGAGCGTGCGAGACGTGGACCATCCTTCGCGGCGCCGGTTCAGGCGCGCACCAGCACCACGAACGCGGCGGCGGTGTCCGCGGCGGGGTCGTGGGTGAGGGAGACCAGGACGTCGTAGCCGGTCATCAGCCGGGCGACCTCACCGTGGAGGCGGATCGAGGGGCGGCCGGAGGCGTCGGTGCGGACCTCGATCTCGCGCAGGTCGACGTGGTCGCGCGAGATCGGGTCGGGGCCGACGTACGTGCTCGACCACGCCTTGATGACGGCCTCCTTGGCCGCCCAGCGGGCGGCGAGCCGCTGCGGCTCGCCACCCGTCGTACGCCGCTCGCCCGGCGTGAACACGCGGGCGAAGCGGGTGCCCGGCTCGTCGAGCTGCGCGGCGAAGGCGGAGATGCCGACGACGTCGACCCCCACCCCCGCCGCGCCCGTCAACGAGAGCGGGACCGCGGGATCAGGCTCGGGCATACACCCCGTCCTCGCCCAGGCGCGCCTCCGGGTCGACGAGCATCGCGCTCTCGTCGGCCTTGGTCTCCGCCAGGTCGGAGGAGGCGAAGCGACGCTTCTCGGCCTTCTCGAACAGCGGCGCGCCGCCGTGCATGGCGTCGAGGCGACGGGTCTCGCCCGCGACCAGGCGGGCGGTCGCCTCCTCGAGCCACGACTCGCGACGGTCCGACGGCAGCGCCGCGACGAACGCACCGGGGTGCGCCACCACGATCATCGCCGAGACGTGGCCGAAGCCGAGGCTGGTCAGCACACCGGCCTTGAGCGGGCCGGCCGCCAGGGTCTCGCGCAGCCACACCAGGTGGGCGTTGACGGCGAGCTGGTCGTCGACGCAGTCGAGGCCGCGGTTGGGCGGGACCACGCCGCTGGCCAGCATCTGGCACAGGCCGTTGAGCTGGAACGACGCGGCGCCACCCTTGGAGTGACCCGTCAGCGACTTCTGCGACACGACGAACAGCGGGGAGCCGGTGGTGCGGCCGAGCGCGGCGGCGAGCTTCTCGTGCAGCTGCGACTCGTTCGGGTCGTTGGCGGCGGTCGAGGTGTCGTGCTTGCTCACCACGGCCAGGTCGTCCGCGCCGAGGCCGAGGGTCGCGAGCGACCGGGCCAGCGGCGAGCGGGTGCCACCCACGCCCGCCCCGAGCGCACCGATGCCGGGCGCCGGGATGGAGGTGTGGATGCCGTCGGCGAACGAGGCGGCGTACGCCACGACACCGAGCACCGGCAGGCCGAGGTCGGCCGCGACGTCGCCGCGGGCCAGCACGACGGTGCCGCCGCCCTGGGCCTCCACGAAGCCGCCGCGGCGGCGGTCGTTGGGACGGCAGACGTGCCGCTCCTCGATGCCCTTGCCGAGCATCTGGGCGGTGTCGGCGGTGGCGCTCATGTTGCCGAAGCCGAGGATGCCCTCGATGCCGAGGTCGTCGAAGCCGCCGGCCACGACCACGCTGGCCTTGCCCAGCTTGATCTTGTCGACGCCCTCCTCGACCGAGACGGCCGCGGTGGCGCAGGCGGCGACGGGGTGGACCATCGCGCCATAGCCGCCGAGGTAGGACTGCACGGTGTGCGCGGCCACGACGTTGGGCAGCGCCTCCTGGAGGACGTCGTTGGGCGGCTCCTCGCCGAGCAGCGCGTCGACGTACATGCGGCGGGTCGACTGCATGCCGCCGATGCCGGTGCCCTGGGTGTTGGCGAACTGCGTGGGGTGCACCCAGCGCAGCAGCTCGGCCGGCGTGACGCCGCTGGAGACGAACGCGTCGACGGTGGCGACGAGGTTCCACGCGGCGAGCCGGTCGACCGACTCCACCATCGAGCCCAGGCCCCAGACCGCGGGGTCGAAGCCGTCGGGCACCTGTGCGCCGACGAAGCGGGTCAGCTTGAAGCGCCGCGGCACGCGCATCTGGCCGCCGGCCAGACGGGTGACGACCCAGTCGCCGTCCTCGCCGGGCGCGATCCGGGTGTGCTGCGGGTCGGCCTCGGCGAAGGCCCGCGCCTCGTCCTCGGTGCGGACCACGAACGAGGTGTCCTCGTCGAGGTAGACCGACACCATCAGCGGAGCGGTGCCGTCGACGAGCTGGTTGTCGTCGCGGAAGCGCCGGATGCCGACGCTGGCCTCGAGCTCCTCGCCGAAGCGCTCCACGACCTCGGACTCGGTGAGCGGGTCACCGGTCGTGGCGTCGTGCCAGCCCGCCTTGGGCTGGTGCTCCCAGACGATGCGGCCGGTCGTCCACGCCAGCTCGAGCACGCCCGCGGGGGAGAGGTGGTCCTCGACCTCCATCTCGAAGCGGGTGCGGGTCGAGCCGACCGGGCCGACCTCACCGGTGCCGACGATGACGACGAGGTCCTCGGGGGCGGCGTCGATGTCGGCCCAGTCCATCGTCGGCTGCGAGACGGCCCAGCCGGCCGGGTGGGTGAGCGCGGTGACGGTGTCACCCTCGACGGCGTCGCTGGACGAGCCTGTCGAGACCATCGCGTCGCGCGCCTCGCGGGCCAGCGCCGCCAGGTCGAGGTCGGCCTCGCCGAGACCGCCGGTCAGGTCCCTCACGACCGGCTGCGTCGCCGCCTCGGCGCGCACCTCGGGGGTGCACAGCGCGAGCAGCTCGGCGGTCATCTCGACGGGGCTCCAGGTGCGGACGCCCGCGGCCTCGACGGCCTCGACCAGCGGGTCGTTGCCGCCCATGAGGCCGGTGCCGCGGACCCACCCGATGTGGGCGTGGGCCAGCGAGACGCGGGCCGACCAGGCCTGCTCGGCGTGCCAGCGGGTGACGAAGGCGTCGAACGCCGCCTTGGCCTCGCCGTACGCCCCGTCGCCGCCGAAGCGGCCACGGTTGGGCGAGCCGGGCAGCACCACGTGGACGCGCTGGCCGAGCTTGTGCTCGGCGCCCTGCGACGCCAGGCCGGTCACGAGGCGCTCGACGCCCCACACCAACACGCGGAACTCGACCTCGGCGCGCGGGCCGGCGTCGGCCGCGGTGCCCTGCACGGACGGGGCGGCGAAGGGGAAGACCAGCGTCGGCGAGAGCGCGGGGCGCAGCTCGGTGCGCTGGCCGCCGGCCTCCTCGACCACGGGCGAGGAGATCCATTCGACGAGCGCGTCGACGTCGGCGTACGACGCCAGGTTGGCCGGCAGCACCCACAGGGCGGCACCGGTCGACGCGTGGTCGCGGTAGAGGCCGCGGAAGTAGGCGAGCCGCTCCTTCGACAGCCGCGAGGTGGTGGCCACCACGGAGGCGCCGCCGCGGAGCAGGTCGGCGACGACCGAGCCCGCGATGGAGCCGGGGGCCGCGCCGGTGACGACGGCGACCTCACCGGCGTACGACGGGGTGGTCGCGGCCGCCTCGACGGCCGACTCGTAGAAGCCCACCAGGTCGGAGCGACCCTCGGTACGGGCCCGGTCGAGCCACCACTGCGCCTGCGAGAGCGCGTTGGCGTCGAGCGCGGTGAAGCTGCGCGCGAGCACCGACTCGTCGCCGGCCCAGGCGCGGGCGAGGTCCTCGCGGACCGACGCCCAGCGGTCGTCGAGCAGCACGGCGCGCTTGGCGTCGAAGCCCGGGGCGACCTTCTTGGCCCAGTCGGAGCCGAGCTCGGACTCGACCAGCGCGACCAGCTCGGCGTCGAGGTCGTCGTCGGACTCGAGCGCGACGCCCTGGTCGGCCAGCCCGAGCTGCGCGAGCAGCTGGCGGGCGGTGGTGGCGAGCACGCCGGAGGGACCGGTGATGGTCTCGGCCAGCTCGTCGAGCGCGGCCGAGTCGACGGTGCCGCCACCGGCCTCGCCGCCCGCGGGCATCGAGACGGCCACGCCCTGCGCGGCGCCGACGGCCTGCACGGCCTGGTCGACGGCGGAGGCGAGGTCGCCGGGCTGCGAGTCGAAGCCGAGCGAGCCGCCGCGGGTCGAGGAGCCGTCACGCAGGCCGCAGGCCAGCGTCGCCTGGACGTGGGAGACCCAGCCGGGGCCGAGCTGCCAGGTGTCGGTGACGCGGTCGACGATCGCGGCGGGCTTGGCGCCGACGGAGCCGGCGAACTTGCGCAGCGTGTCGCCGACGGCCTCGGTCAGCACCGGGCCGAAGGCGGAGTAGCTGCGGGCCAGCTTGCTGACGTTGCCGCCCAGCGCGGTCCACGGGGCCTCGGCGGCGCCGTCGATCGCACCCAGCCCCAGCTCGGCGCCGAGGTCGACGAGGAGCTGGTTGCGGCGCGAGGAGACGCCGTCGCACAGCGCCTCGATCGTGTCGGCAGTGCCGATCTGCTCGGGCCGCACCTTGGTCCGGAGCGCGGCCAGGGTGGTGGTCGCGTCGGCGGCGGTGTAGCCCAGGTCGGCCGGGCGCTCGGCGCCGGCCGCCGCGACCGGGGCGGCGGGAGCGGCCTTGGTCTCGACGGGCTCGGCCGCCTCGGCGGTGGTCTCGACAGGCTCGACCGACGCGTCCTCCTCGTCGTCGACGACCGGGGTGTCGGTCGCGAAGACGACCGCGCCGTCACGCGAGGAGTTGAGGATCCGCGGGGCCTCGCCGTCGTACGACGGCAGCTTGGTGGTCTGCGCGGCCAGGTTGGCGATGGTGGGCGCGTTGGCGACGCCGACCTCGACGAACTGCTCGATGCCCAGGCCGTCGGCCTCCGGGCGGGCGAACAGCAGGTCCTGGGTCTCGATCCAGCGCACCGGGCTGGCGAACTGCCAGGCCAGCAGCTCGATCAGCAGTGCGCGGCCGAGACGGCTCGGGTCGGCGCTCCAGGTGTCCCAGTCGGCCAGGGCCGGCTTCAGCAGCGGGGAGTCGACGTACGCCGCGACCTCCTCGACGAAGGCCTTGTCGAGGGAGAACAGCCGCGGCACCAGGTTGGGGATGTAGCGGCCGACCAGCAGCGACGGGTCGATCGTCTCGGGCAGCAGGGAGTCGAGCGTGGCCCGGAAGTCGGGCACGCCGGCGTGCAGCTCGGAGGAGTGGAACGGCACGTCGATGCCGGGCACCAGGATGAAGGCGGCCTTGCCGCCGAAGCGGGCGCGCCGCTCGGCGACCTCCTCCTCGAGGGCCTCGAGACCGGCGACCGTGCCCGCGACGGCGTACTGCGAGCCGCGCAGGTTGTAGTTGACGATCTGGATGAACTCGCCGGTGCGCTCGGCGATGCCGGCGACCCAGTCGGCCACCTCGTCGTCGTCGAGCCTGATCTGCGAGGGGCGGATCGCGGCGAGGCGGTAGTCGGAGCGGCCCTGGGCGTCACGGGGCACCAGGTGGTGCATCGCCATGCCGCGGCGGAACACGATCTCGAGCAGCGCCTCGAGCGGGAGGATGCCGGTGACGGCGGCCAGCGCGTTGTACTCGCCGACCGAGTGGCCACAGGTGATGGCGCCCTCGACGAACACGCCGGACTCGCGCATCTCGGCGACCTGCGCCACGGCAAGCGTGGCCATGGCGACCTGGGTGAACTGGGTCAGGAAGAGCACGCCGTCGGGGTGGCGGTGCAGCTCGCCATCGGCCCACAGCTCGGTCGGGTTGTCGCGCACGACGGCCAGGATCGAGAAGCCGAGGGCCTCGCGGGTGTGGGCGTCGGCGCGGTCCCAGACCTCGCGGGCGGCGGCGGAGCGGCTGCGGGCGTCGAGGCCCATGCCGGGGCTCTGGATGCCCTGGCCGGGGAAGGCGTACGCCGTGCGGGGCGCTGCCACGACGGCCTGGGCGACCATGGCGAGCTCGCCGTCGGCCCGGACGCTGACCTCGAGCACGGTGTCACCGGCGAGCACACCGGTGCGCTCGACCGAGACCTCGACCTCGGCACCCGGCATCACCGGGGCGACCCAGCGGGTCAGCCACGAGCGCACCTGGCGCGGGTGGTGGGTGGCGCCGGCGGACGCCGCGGCGCGCTGGGCGACCGCGGAGGTCCACATGCCGTGCACGATCGGGCCGTCGAAGCCGGCCAGGCGGGCGGCGGGCAGGTCGGTGTGCAGCGGGTTGTGGTCGCCGCTGACGGCCGCGAAGGCGCCCATGTGGCGCGGCGCGGTGGTCGTGAAGCGGTCGAGCCGGGCGCGCGGCCGGTCGTCGGCCTCGGGCGCCAGCGGCGCCGGCGCCTCGAGCTCCTCGGAGCCGGTGCGGCCGCGCACCATGAAGCGCTCGGCCAGCTCGGCCACGGCGCCGGTCTCGTCGGCGATCGTGACGTCGACCGAGACGACCTGGCCGGCGACGGAGTCGACCACCCCGGCGCGGGTGGCGGTCACGGTCAGCGCGGTGCCGTCGGCCAGGCCGGCCAGCGGGCGGAGCACGGTGATCCGGTGGTCGAGGTGGACCAGGTCCAGCAGGCCCTCGACGGGGCCGATGCAGGCGAAGACGGCGGGCCAGGCCAGGCCGACCAGCGCGTCGGGGACGGCGCCGGCCTGCGGGTCGGGCTCGCTGTCGCCGCGGCGACGGCGGGCGGGGTCGGTGACGCCGACGTGGTCGGCGACGAGGTCACGGGTCCAGGTGGCCGTGGTGGTGGCGGTGTCGCCCTCGACCTCCGGCAGCGTGCCGCCCGCGGTCACGGTGAGCAGCTCGGTCATCGCGGCCGTGACGGCGTCCTCGCTGATGACGGGGAGGCCGCCGGTGGCGACGTGCGACAGGTCGACGACGAGGGCGAGCTCGCCGTGGGTCAGCGGGACGCGCAGCACGGCGGTGCTCGCCGTGTCTCCCGCCTCGAGGGCGGCCTCGGTGCCGACCAGGCGACGCAGCGGGTTGTCGACCACGCGGCCGGCCCACACGACGTCGCGGGCGTCGCGAGCGGCGTCGAGCAGGGAGACCTCGTCGCCGACGGTGGTGCGGGCGACGCCGCGCAGCACGGGCGCCTCGGCGTCGCGCAGGTCGGCGACGACGGCGGCCTCGAAGCGGTCGAGCAGGTCGGCGACCGGCTCGTCCTTCTCGGTGATGCCGGCGACGGCGACCGGGCCGGGGATGACGATGACCTGGTCGGCGCCGTACGCCGCGTCGTGGGCCTGCCACAGCGAGTCGGAGCGCCACCAGCGACGCACGTCGGCGTCGATGACCGGCACGAAGGTGACGGGCTTGCCGGGACGGCGGCAGACCTCGGCGAAGAACGCCACGTCGGCCGGGTGCAGCACGCAGGAGGTGGCCTGCGGGTGGGCGGCGACCAGCGCCTCGAGGGCGGCGGCGGGGTCGGTCGCGACCTGGGCCAGGTCGTAGGGGCGCTCCACCTCGCCGGAGGTCTCGGGCACGACGCGGGCGAGGGCGCGGTCGAGCAGCTCCTCGAAGCGGGTGCGCAGGGTGACGTCGAGCCAGGCGGCGTCGTCGCTCGGGCCGGCGAGCTCGAGGTAGCGGCGCAGCAGCTGCTCGTAGGTCATCTCGGCGACGTCGCCGAAGTAGGGCTTGGCGGTCGGCGCCATGGCGGCGACGAGCTCGTCCTTGCGGGCGGCCGCGGCCTCGGCGTCGCCGGCGACCTGGTCGAGCAGGGCGCCGCAGCGCGACGCCGCGTTGTCGATCTCGTGGATGTCGGCGCCGAGCTGGCTGCGGCCGGAGGTGACGTCGCCGGCGCTGCGGCCGGCACCGACCCAGCCGCCGTTGTCGGAGAGGGGGACGCCGGGGGTGGCGACGAGGAGGTCCTTGACGGCGTCGGTGGTGGTGGCCTCCTTGACCGCCATCGCGGCGGTGCCGAGGAGGACGCCGTCGACCGGCATCGCGGCCTCGCCGTGGGCGAGGGCCCAGGTGCCGCGGAGGTAGTCGACCGCGCGGTCGGGGGTGCCGATGCCGCCGCCGACGCACAGGACGAGGTTGTCGACCGCGCGCATCTCGGGGTAGGTCGCGAGCAGCAGCTCGTCGAGGTCCTCCCACGAGTGGTGGCCGCCGGCGACGCCGCCCTCGACGTGGGCGATGACGGGCACGTCGGTCTCGCGGGCGATGGCGAGCACCTGGCGGATCTGCTTCACGGTGCCGGGCTTGAACACGACGTGGCTGATGCCGGAGGCACGCAGGTCGTCGATGATCGCGAGCGCCTCGTCGGTCTCGGGCACGCCGGCGCTGATGACCAGTCCGTCGAGCGGGGCGCCGGCCTGGCGGGCCTTCTGCACGAGGCGCTGGCCGCCGACCTGCATCTTCCACAGGTAGGGGTCGAGGAAGAGGGTGTTGAACTGGGCGGTCGCGCCCTCGTCGAGCAGCTCGCCGAGGCGGGCGACGTTGTCGGCGAAGATCTGCTCGGTGACCTGGCCGCCACCGGCCAGCTCGGCCCAGTGGCCGGCGTTGGCCGCCGCGGCGACGATCGCCGGGTCGACGGTGGTGGGGGTCATGCCCGCGAGCAGGATCGGCGACTTGCCGGTCAGGCGGGTGAATGCGGTGTCGACGACGGGGGTGCCGTCGCCGCGGTCGACCAGGCGGGGGGCGTACGCCGACCAGTCGGCCGCGTGCCGCACCTCCGCGCCGGGGGTCAGCAGCAGGTCGCGGCCGGCGGCGGTGGCAGCGGGCACGACGGTCACGCCGCGACCGCGCAGGGCGCGGGCCGTGAGGTTGGCCGACAGCTCGGCGGGACCGAGGTCGACGACGTAGCGGGTGGCGCCGCCGACCGCGTCGCGCAGCTCGCGCGGCCAGTCGACGGTCTCGACGCAGATGGCGTGGGCGAGGTTCTCGGCCAGGCCGCTGTCGAGGTCGCAGCGCTCGGCCCAGTCGCGGACCAGGTCGACGGCCGGGGCGAGGGCGGGGTGGTGGAAGCCGACGCCGACCGGCACCGACTCGAGCACGGGGGCGAAGGCGCGACCGCCGCGCGACTTGGACTCGACCTCGGCGGCCTCGCGCGCGGCGCGGGCGGCGACGGCGGAGCGGAGGCGGGTCAGCACGCTGGGGGAGCCGCTGACGACCACGCGGCGCGGGCCGTTGACGGCGGCGACTACGGCGCGGTCGCCGTCGGTGGAGACCTCGGCCAGCAGCTCCTCGACCTCCGCCGTCGAGGCGCCCGCGACCGACAGCATGGGGTGCTCGTCGCCGTGGCCGACCAGGCCCGCGCGGCGGCCGACGATGGCGGAGGCGGCGCCGATGAGGCGCGCGAGGGCGAGCAGCTGGGCGTCGCTGTCGGCGGCGCCCTCCTTGCGGCCGGCGAACGCGGCGACGCCGAGGATGCCCTGGGAGTGGCCGGTGGCCGCGACGGGGGCCACGCGGGTGAGGTCGAGGCCCTCGGCGGCGAGCAGGTCGAGCGCGACGACCTGGCTCAGCAGCACGCCGGGGATCGCCAGGCCGATGGCCAGGGTCTCGTCGGTGCCGGGCTGCTCGTCGAGCCACGCCTGCGGCGCGAAGGGGCGGGGGAGCGCCGCGGCGACCTCGCCGGCGACGGGGCGCAGCAGCTCGGTCGACTCGGCGACCAGCGCGGCCACGCGGTCGTGGCCGGCGCCCTCCTCGAGCAGGTCGCTCAGGGTCGCGAACCAGTCAGCGCCCTGGCCGCCGAACGTCACGGCGAACTCCTCGCCACCGGCGAAGCGGTCGGCCAGCGAGTGGCCGCGGTCGGGGGTGGCGTGGTCGGAGGACAGGGTGCGCGGAGGTACCGAAGTCATGTGAGGAGTCTGTCATGTTCGTCGCCCTAACGCGAAACCTCCCTCACGTTTTTTCCGAGAAGAGCGTCACGTTCCTGGCTACCGCGGAGTACCCCCGTCGGGGCGTCCTGGCGTCCCCCGGGTGGTCTCCGTGCTCAGGCCTCCTGACGCACTCCCGCCAGGGCCGCCCGGCGCCGGGCGTCGAGCGGCGAGGCGCGCCGGTCGAGCCGGCGCTCCAGGACCACGGCCGCGGCCGCGGTGTCGCCGGAGCGGGCCAGGGCGTGCACCAGGGTGTCCTCCAGCACCTCGCGCTGCGCGGCGCTGCCGCCGAGCGCGCCGGCCCGGGGGAGCAGGGCGCGCGGCCCGGCGCCCGCAGCGGCGTACCGGCCCTCGACGACGTCGGCGAGCGCCCCGCACAGCGGCGCCACGACGTCGCGGAAGACCGGGTCGAGGTGGGCCGAGGCCGTGGTGCGCAGCATCGCCAGGCCGGTCTCGTCGCCCTCGGCGGCCAGCGTCAGCGCGGCGTGCATGGCGGCGAAGGGCGTGGGTGGGCCGGTCAGCCACCCGGTCGGGGCGGCGGCGCTGACCTCGCGCGCCGGCAGGTCGTCGTCCCAGGTGCCGGTGACGTGGCAGCGCCACAGCAGCGCGCCGCTGTCGACGAGGGCCCGCGAGCCGCTGACGCCGGGCGGTGCGAGCTGGCGGGCGTAGCGGCGCCGCACCGCGTCGACGTCGTCCTGCATCAGCTCGTGCAGCGCGGCGTGCCAGGAGAAGTGCGAGCGGTGGTTGGCCTGGCGGCCGCAGCCGTCGATCCAGCCGTCGAGCCAGCGCAGCCCGTCGGCGTGCCGGCCGGTCTCGTAGAAGACGTGGGTGCGGGCGTGCACGGCGTGGCCCGAGGAGGGCTCGACCGACAGGGCGTACGCCGCCAGCTCCTCGGCCTCCTCCCAGCGCGCCTGGTCCTGGCGCACGAAGGCGAGCTGGCCGGCGTACCACCAGTCGTCGCCGTAGCTCCGGCCCAGGCTCTCGACCAGCGCCGCGGTCTGGGTGCCCGAGGTGAGCCCGCCGAAGGCGACCGTCGGCACGGCGACGCTGACGGCGAGCGCGTCGCGCGGGAACAGCCGCACGTGCCGCAGCAGGGCCGCGGCGCCGGTGGCCTCGTCGCTGCGCAGCCGCGTGGTCACGGCCCGCAGGAAGCTGACCTCGCGGTCGTCGATGGAGCGGCGGGCGGCCGCGGCGTGAGCCCGGTCGAGCGCGCGCCCCCAGTCGCTCGAGGTGCCCCACTCGTGGCCGAGCAGCGCGATCGCGGCCTGGGCCTGCACGAAGTCGGGGTCGTGCTGGACGGCCTCGCGCAGCCCGCGCTCGGCGCCGTCCTGCAGCCGCAGCAGCCGGCCCAGCGCGTCGTTGTAGGAGCGGGCGGCGGTGCCGGTGGTGGTCAGGCACAGGCCGTAGACGTCGGTGGGGCGGCGGCGGGTCTCGCCGTGCAGCGCCCGGACGACGCGCTGGGCGACGTTGTAGGCCTGCTCGCGGATCTCGGGCATCGCCGTGGTCTCCCACAGGCTGCCGCGGCGCAGCGAGCCGAGCGCGTAGATCGGCATCGTGCTCGGCAGCACACCTCGGACGCGGCCGTCGTCGGCGACGTCGACGCCGATGCCGAGCGGCCCGGGTCGTACGACGCCCTCCCGCGCCAGGGTGGTCAGGAGCGGGTCGTGGGCGATGGTGCCGACGGGGCCGGTGCAGGAGACGACCCCCGCGACGGTGACGGTCGCGCCGTCGCTCAGGTCGACCTCGAGACCGCCCTCGACCTCGCGCACCCCGGTCACCGTGCCGGCGTGGCGCTCGAGCCGGCCGGCCTCGGTGATCTCGCGCAGCCGCGCCGCGACCTCGGGCGACATCCGGTGCCGGTGCACGTCCCAGGCACGGGCGTGCTCGCTGACGAAGACCTGCTTCTCGTCCTCGCTGAGCCCCGACCACAGCTGCGCCGTCACGGGCCGCAGCCCGTCGATGGCCGGACGCCAGTCGCCGGTGGCGGCGACGGTGCGCTCGACGTGCGTGGCCACGGCCTCGCGCAGCTCCGCGAGCGAGCCCAGCCGGGTGATGCCGGGCGGCGGCGGCACCGGGGGCGTGGTGGGCACCCGGTGCACGCGGGGGAGCACGTCGTGGCGCGAGACCGTGTGCAGCGTCCGGCCGGGCCGGTCGGCGCTGACGGCCACGTCGACCATGGTCAGGCCGGTGCCGACGAGCAGCAGGTCGCCGTCGGGCAGCGGCTGTGTCCACGGGTCGCTGACGAACCGCGCGCTGCCGCGCAGCTCGTCGGGCGCCCAGGTGCTCCCGCTCGGGGTGCCGCCGGCGAGGACCACGGCCCGGGCGACGGTGAGGCCGCCCTGGTCGTCGCGCACCACGAAGCGCGTCCCGCGCCGGGCGACGTCGGTGACGCGCGCCCGCCGGCGCTCGAGCCCGGCGTTGCCGGGGTATTCCGCCGCCGTCTCGAGCAGGCCCTCCACGTAGTCGCCGTACCAACGACGCGGCACGAAGTGCTGCGGCTGCGCCTCGGGGTCCCTGTGCCGCCGCACCCACCGGAAGAAGTGCTCCGGGTCGCGGGGGAACGCGGTCATGCCGCTGGCGGGGACGTTGAGCAGGTGCCGCTCGTCGGTCGTCGAGTACGCCGCCCCGCGCCCGGTGGTCTCGCCCGGGTCGACCAGCACGACCCGGTGGCGCGGCGACAACGCGGTCACCAGGTGGGTCGCCGCGAGCGCCCCTCCCGCCCCCGCCCCCACGACGACGACGCAACAGTCCCCTTCGCCACCAGCCACCTGCGCGTCTCCCCTTAAGTCGACTTAGTCAGGCGACAAAAGTAGCAGAGGCGGTGCCCGGGCCGCGGGATCACGCGAGCGCGCTCCGATCTGTGCCGGACGCGTGGTGGCGGTGGCGGGACTTTTCGTTCGAAAAGCACCAGCGGCCACGGTTTTCGACCGAACCGCACCAGAGGGCCCGGCGTGTCGGGAGCGTGTCGGTGGACAAGTGAGACCGAGCGCTTGACGGCGGTGACAACAGGGCGACGACGAGCGGGTGGGTCCCGGGGCACCAGGTGCCCCGGAACCCACCCGGTACCACGTCGTCGGCCGGGCGGCAGGTGAGGACGAACGTGACGACGTCGTCGCGGCTGACCGTGCGGGTCGACCCGACGGCCGCGGCTCCGGCCTCCGAGCTGGTCCTTCGTCCGGACCTGCTCCAGCAGGATCCGGACGGGAGCCGGCCCGGGCATGCTCGCGGTCAGCCTCAGGCGTCCTTGAGCTCGCAGATCACGGCGCCGTTGGTGACGCCGGAGCCGACCTCGGCCGTGAGGCCGGTGACCACGCCGTCCTTGTGGGCCTTGAGGGGCTGCTCCATCTTCATCGCCTCGAGCACGACGATGGTGTCGCCGGTGGAGACCTGCTGGCCCTCCTCGACCGCGACCTTGACGATGGTGCCCTGCATGGGCGAGGCGACGGCGTCGCCCGAGACGGCACCGCCGGAGCCGCCGCCGGAGCGGCGCTTCGGCTTCTTCGCGGCGCCACCCGCACCGCCCGCGCCGCCACCGAGGGCGGCGAGGCCGCCGGGGAGCACGACCTCGAGACGGCGGCCGCCGACCTCGACGGTGACGCGCTGGCGCTCGTCGGCCTCCGGCGCCTCGGCCGAGGGGCCGGCGTACGGCGTGATCTGGTTGTCGTAGTCGGTCTCGATCCACTGCGTGTAGACGTCGAACGACGAGCCGTCACCCACGAAGGCCGGGTCGCGCACCACGGAGGCGTGGAACGGGATCACGGTCGGCATGCCGTCGACCACGAACTCGTCGAGGGCGCGCCTCGACCGCTCGAGCGCCTGGGTGCGGTCGCGGCCGGTGACGATGAGCTTGGCGATGAGCGAGTCGAAGGCGCCCGGGATGGTCTCGCCCTCCTCGTAGCCGCCGTCGAGGCGGACGCCGGGGCCGCTCGGCGGCGACCAGCGGGTCAGCGTGCCGGGGGCGGGCATGAAGTTGGTGCCGCCGTCCTCGGCGTTGACGCGGAACTCGATGGAGTGGCCGATGATCTCGGGGTCGTCGTAGCCGAGCTCCTCGCCCGCCGCGATGCGGAACATCTCGCGCACCAGGTCGAGGCCGGTGACCTCCTCGGAGACGCAGTGCTCGACCTGAAGCCGGGTGTTGACCTCGAGGAAGGAGATGGTGCCGTCGGCGGCGACGAGGAACTCGCAGGTGCCGGCGCCGACGTAGCCCGCCTCGCGCAGGATCGCCTTGGACGAGGTGTAGAGCTCCTCGACCTGGGCGTCGGTGAGGAACGGCGCGGGCGCCTCCTCGACGAGCTTCTGGTTGCGGCGCTGCAGCGAGCAGTCGCGGGTGGAGACGACCACGACGTTGCCGTGCTTGTCGGCCAGGCACTGGGTCTCGACGTGGCGGGGCTGGTCGAGGAACTTCTCGACGAGGCACTCGCCGCGGCCGAAGGCGCCGACGGCCTCGCGCACCGCCGCCTCGAAGGCGTCGGGGATCTCCTCGATGGTGCGGGCGACCTTGAGGCCGCGGCCGCCGCCGCCGTAGACGGCCTTGATGGCGACCGGCAGCCCGTGCTCCTGCGCGAAGGCGACGATCTCGTCGGCGTCGGCGACGGGGTCCTTGGTGCCGGGGGCCAGCGGCGCGTTCGCCCGCTCGGCGATGTGCTTGGCCTTGGCCTTGTCGCCGAGGGCGTCGATGGCCTCGGGGGAGGGGCCGATCCAGGTCAGCCCGGCGTCGATGACCGCCTGGGCGAAGTCGGCGTTCTCGGCCAGGAAGCCGTAGCCGGGGTGCACCGAGTCGGCGCCGGAGGCCTTGGCGACCTCGACGATCTTCTCGATCGACAGGTAGGAGTCGGCCGGGGTGGCCCCGCCGAGGCTGTGGGCCTCGTCGGCGACACGGACGTGGAGGGCGTCGCGGTCGGGGTCGGCGTAGACGGCCACCGAGCCGATGCCGGCGTCCTTGCAGGCGCGGATGACGCGGACGGCGATCTCGCCCCGGTTGGCGACCAGGACCTTCTGCAGCGGCTTCACCTCAGTCACGCTCGGAGACTACTGGTTGGTAGTCGTGGGGTGGGTCGTGGTTCCCGTCACCCACGACCCGGAGTTAGCGACCATTCACGTCGGCGCACTACCCTCGCCGCATGGGTGACGTGACGCAGGACACTTCCGGGGGCACGGCGCGGCAGCGGTGGCAGGAGCGGTACGACGCGGCGTTCGCGGCCGGCAAGGTGCGCGACGCCGACTTCACCACGCTGTCGGGTGACGAGGTCGAGCCGGCGTACGGCACCGACGACTCGGAGTGGCCCGGCGAGTTCCCCTTCACCCGGGGGCTCTACGCCACCGGCTACCGCGGCCGGCAGTGGACGATCCGGCAGTTCGCGGGCTTCGGCAACGCCCAGCAGACCAACGAGCGCTACCAGATGATCCTGGCGCGCGGCGGCGGCGGCCTCAGCGTCGCCTTCGACATGCCGACGCTGATGGGCCGCGACTCCGACGACCCCAGGAGCCTCGGCGAGGTGGGCCACTGCGGCGTCGCGATCGACTCCGCGGCCGACATGGACGTGCTCTTCGACGGCATCCGGCTCGACGAGGTCACCACCTCGATGACGATCAGCGGCCCGGCGGTGCCGGTCTTCTGCATGATGCTCGTCGCCGCCGAGCGGCAGGGCGCCGACCTGGGCAGGCTCAACGGCACGCTGCAGACCGACATCTTCAAGGAGTACATCGCCCAGAAGGAGTGGCTCTTCGACCCCGAGCCGCACCTCAAGCTCATCGGCGACCTGATGGTGCACTGCGCCGAGAAGATCCCCGCCTACAAGCCGCTCAGCGTCTCGGGCTACCACATCCGCGAGGCCGGCTCGACGGCCGCGCAGGAGCTCGCCTTCACCCTCGCCGACGGCTTCGGCTACGTCGAGCTCGGCCTCTCGCGCGGCCTCGACGTCGACGTCTTCGCGCCCGGTCTGAGCTTCTTCTTCGACAGCCACGTCGACTTCTTCGAGGAGATCGCCAAGTTCCGCGCCGCCCGCCGCATCTGGGCGCGCTGGCTGCGCGACGTCTACGGCGCGAGGACAGAGAAGGCGCAGTGGCTGCGGTTCCACACCCAGACCGCGGGCGTCAGCCTGACCGCGCAGCAGCCCTACAACAACGTCGTGCGCACCGGCGTCGAGGCGCTCGCGGCGGTGCTCGGCGGCACCAACAGCCTGCACACCAACGCCCTCGACGAGACCCTCGCGCTGCCCAGCGAGCAGGCGGCCGAGCTCGCCCTGCGCACGCAGCAGGTGATCATGGAGGAGACCGGCGTGACCAACGTCGCCGACCCGCTCGGCGGCAGCTGGTACGTCGAGGCGCTCACCGACCGCATCGAGGCGCAGGCCAACGCGATCTTCGACCGCATCCTCGAGCTCGGCGGCTCCGAGCTGCGGCACGACGACGTCGAGGGCCTCGCGGCC
The DNA here is from genome assembly GCF_054777915.1 of Nocardioides marmoraquaticus. Taxonomy (NCBI): domain Bacteria; kingdom Bacillati; phylum Actinomycetota; class Actinomycetes; order Propionibacteriales; family Nocardioidaceae; genus Nocardioides; species Nocardioides marmoraquaticus. Next base: position 194,322 of record NZ_BAAHAA010000005.1, read on the forward strand.
GCCACCCGGGCGGGCGACGACCCGGTCACGCAGGGTCTGCTGCGGGGGATCGAGGAGGGCTGGTTCACCTCCGAGATCGCCGAGGCGGCCTTCGTCTACCAGACCGCGCTGGAGAAGCACGACAAGCGCGTGGTGGGGGTCAACTGCCTGCGCGAGTCGGTGACCGCCGACCTCGAGATCCTGCGGGTCTCGCACGAGGTCGAGCGCGAGCAGGTGCGCGCGCTCGCCGAGCGCAAGGCCGCCCGCGACGACGCTGCGGTCCGGCAGGCGCTCGACGCGATGGTGCAGGCCGCACGCGACGACACCGACATGATCGAGCCGATGCTGCAGGCCTGCCGGCTCGAGGCCACGCTCGGTGAGATCTGCGACGCGCTGCGGGCCGAGTGGGGCGAGTACCGGGAGCCCGCCCGCTTCTGAGCGGCTACTGCAGCCGGCGCTCCAGGGCGCGCGCGATCCGGTCGAGCTCGGGCTCGGCGTTGGCGGGGGAGAGAAAGTAGTGGTCGGCCCCGCGCACCACGTGGTGCTCGACGGGCACGCCCGCCTCGGCGAGCCTGGCGGCGTACGCGTCACCCTCGCGGCGCAGCAGGTCGACCTCGCCGGTGACCACGAGGGCCGGCGGCAGGCCGGCCAGGTCGGGTGCGCGCAGGGGCGAGGCGTAGGCCTCGGCGCGGCGCGCGGCGTCGCGGAAGTACGTCGCCCGCACCAGCGCCAGGACCTCCGGGCCGAGCATGGGCGTGCCGACCGGACGCTTGTCGGCGTACTCCTCGGCGACGTCGAGCGACGGCACGCCCAGCACCTGCAGCCGCGGCAGCGGGCTGCCGAGGTCGCGGGCCATGAGGCAGGCCGCCGCGGCGAGGTTGCCGCCGGCGCTGAAGCCGCCGACCGCCAGCCGGGTGCCGTCGAGGTCGTGCTCGGCACCGTGGGCCGCGAGGTGGGTCAGCACGTCGTGCACCTGCTCCTGCGCGACGGGGTAGCGCACCTGCGGCGCGACGGCGTAGTCGACCGCGACCACCGCGATGCCGAGGCGCGCGACGAGGTGGCGCGCGACGAACTCGTCCATGCGCGGGTGGCGCATCACGAAGGCGCCCCCGTGCAGGTGGACGTACGCCGGCAGCAGCGCGCCGTCGGTCTCCGGCGGGCGCCACACCTCGCACCGCACCTGGCCGTGCCGCGTCGGCACCGCCACCCGGCTCGGCCCCGGCAGCCCGGCACCAGCGACGACGAGCTCGCGGCCGTAGCGCACGGTCAGCGGCGCGGCCTGCTGCATCAGCCACGCCCGCGCGTCCGCGCGCAGCAGGTCGAGCCGGGACGGGGGCACGAGAAGGGTTCGTCGCGGTGGGACGGCCGGATGGTCGCGCGTGCGGCCGTCCTGGACCGGTCGGTCCGGTGCCTCCACGACGCGGCGGCGTCGGTCACACGTCCGGTTCGCAGCCGTGATCGGCGTTGGGGACAATGGACCCATGAGCGAGCAGTCCTTCTCCCGCCCCGGCGCCGTCGACCTCTCCGGGCTGCAGGCCACCGGGGCCCCGCAGGGCGGTGCCGTCCCCGGTGTTCCCGCCGGTGGCGCTCCGGGCGCCGCGTCCGCGCCGTACGCCGTGAGCGTCACCGAGGCCAACTTCCAGGAGGTCCTCGAGGCCTCGCGCACCGCGCCGGTGCTGCTGAACTTCGAGAGCGCGACCCGCTCGCCCGAGACCGTCGGCCTCGGCGCCGACCTCGAGACCATCTCCGGCGAGCTCGACGGCCGGCTGCTGCTGGGCCGCGTCGACGTCGACGCCTCGCCCCAGATCGCCCAGGCGATGCAGATCCCGAGCATCCCGCTCGTGGTGCTGGTCGCGCAGGGCCGCCCGATGCCGCTGCTGCAGGAGGCCGCCCCGATCGAGGAGCTGCGCCAGGCGCTCACCCAGGTGCTGCAGCAGCTCACCGCCGGCGGCATGACCGGTCGCCACCAGCCCCGCTCGGGCGGTGCGGTCGACCCCGACTCGGGCGAGGAGCAGCTCGACCCGCGCTACGCCCCGGCCCAGGACGCGCTCGAGCGCGGTGACGTCGCGGCCGCGGTCGCGGAGTACCAGAAGCTCGTCGACGCCAACCCGGCCGACGCCGAGGCCGCCAACGGCCTCGCGATGGCCCGGCTGCTGCAGCGCACCGAGGGCGCCGACCTGCAGGCCGCGCGCGCCGCGGCCGCCGCCGACCCCGACGACGTCGACGCCCAGACCATGGTCGCCGACCTCGACCTCCTCGGCGGGCACGTCGACGACGCCTTCGCCCGGCTCGTCGACTTCGTGCGCCGCACCACCGACCCCGACCGCAGCGCCGACCGCGACAAGGCCCGCACCCACCTGATCACGCTCTTCGGCGCCGTCGGCAACGACGACCCCCGGGTGCAGCGCTCGCGCCGCGAGCTGGCGAGCGCGCTGTTCTAGTGCCATGACACCGCGCACCTCTCCTGCCACGATGTGGTGATGGCGATGGCAGAGGTGCGGACGTCCCTGGACGTCGACGGGCAGATGGTGGTGGGGTGCGACGGCTCGCGGGCCTCGCTGGAGGCGGTGCGCTGGGCTGACCGGCTGGCGCACCGGCTCGGTGAGCCGCTGCACGTGGTGCGGTCGTGGGTGCTGTCCACGGCGCCGCGACCGGGCAGCGCCACCGTCGGCTACGTGCCGCCGATGACCGACTTCGAGGCGGCGGTGCTCGACGAGCTGCGGCGCGACGTCGACGCCCTCCGCCCCCGTTCCGAGGTCACGCTGCACACCGTGCACGGGTCCGCGGGCCGCCGCATGGTCGAGGCCTCCGCGCGGGCCTCGGCGATCGTGGTCGGCAACCGCGGCGGTGGCGGCTTCCTGGGCCTGCGGATGGGCTCGACCGCCGACCAGGTGGTGCGCAACGCCCACTGCCCGGTGGTGGTCGTGCCGGTCGAGGCCGACGACGGGCCGGACCCGGTCGACGCAGCGGCGACGGAGTGAGGCGCGGCTAGGTGCGCAGGGCGTCCCAGCCGCGCCGCAGCAGCTTCTCCAGCAGCCGCGCGTTGACCCAGGCGGTGGCGGTCCACACCGCGACCCAGACCACCAGCACCGGCCACGACGGCTCCTGGTGGGCGGTGCCCGTCAGCAGCCCGACGGCGAGACCGGCGTAGAACGCGACCCACGTCGCCACCAGGCTGAGTGGCAGCGCGAGCACCACGAGGGCGGCCCACGCCGCCTGCGACTCGACGAGCTGGGTCAGAGCGGCGCACAGGGCGACGACCGCGACGTAGGTCTGCGCCGGCGCCGACAGACCGGGCGCGTCGTCGGTGGGCCGTGCCCCGGTCACCGCAGCACCCGTCCGCTCTCGGCGTACGCCGCCGCGCCCGCGCCTACCTGCGCCAGGGCGGCCTCGACCCGCCGCGCGGTGAAGTCGGCGCACAGCGTGCGGACCTCCTCGACGGTGCGGAAGGCGGCGTCGCGGATCTCACGCTCCTCGTGGACCACGGCGTCGAGAACCGACGGGTCGTGGGCGCCCCCGTCGAAGACCAGGCACACGGCGTCGTCCCAGCCGCTCCACGGCGGCAGCCAGTCGGTCAGCAGCAACGCTCCCGGGGAGAGGTCGAGGGCCAGCTCCTCGCGCACCTCGCGGGCCACCGCGAGGTGCGGCGACTCGCCCACCTCGACGACTCCGCCGGGCAGGTCGTGGTCGCGCTTGTAGGTCAGCTGGCACAGCAGCACCCGGTCGTCGTGGTCGCGCACCAGCAGCTGCGCGATGGCGCGCTTGCGCGGCAGGAACGAGTTCAGCAGGCGCCGGAACCCCTCCGGCTCCTCGACGGGGGTGTCGTCGACCAACCGGGCGTAGACGACGCGATCACCATCCCCGGCGCCCCCGGCGCCCCCGGCGGCCCCGGCGCCCCCGACGCCCCGGGCCACGCCCTCGCGCAGCAGCCCGGAGAAGGTCGCGACCCGCTGGGCGTCGCGGTCGTCGGGGTGCACGTGGGCCTCGACCCGGGTGGAGCCGTCGGCGAACGCGGCGGCGACCACCGCGCGCACGTCGGACGCGCCCGCGCCCGCCGGCCACGACAGGCGCACCACGCCCGCCGCGACGGGGATCAGCTCGACGGGCACGCGCCCCACCCTAGATCGCGCTCAGAGGGCCACGGCGAGCACGCCGGCCGCCACCGCCAGCGGCACCACGAGCAGCCCCTCGCGGAAGAACTCCCACGCCCCGACGCGCAGGCCGCGCCGTCGGCAGCTGCGCAACCACAGCAGGTTGGCCAGCGCGCCCCACGTGAGCAGCAGGGGAGCGACGTCGACGGAGACCAGCACGACCAGCAACCGGTCGCCGGCCTCGGCGACCGGCTCCATCAGCAGGTAGGCCGGCAGGTTGTTGACGACGTTGGCGAGCACCGAGGTCGTGCCGGCCAGGGCCGTGAGCTCGACGGCCGACTCGCCCGATCCGAGCACGCGCGCCAGCCACGGCTCCAGCACGGTGCCGACCGCGCCCATGACGACGAAGAGGACCGTCGCGAGCACCAGCACCGACCAGGGCACCAGGGCGAGCAGCCGCCGCGGGGCCACCGCAGCGGGGCGGCGCCACGCGAACCCCGCGACCAGCAGCAGCAGCGAGCCGGAAGCCGCCAGCCACGGGGCGACGCCCAGCAGCACGGCCGGTGCCAGCGCGACGACCGAGACGCCGGCGGTCGCGACCAGCACCCGGTCGTCGACGGGCCGGCCCTCGGGCACCTCGTAGCGCCCCCGCAGCGCCCGACGGTGGCGCAGCAGCAGCACCGCCATCACCACCACCAGCACCGCGAGCTGCGGCGCCCACGTGGCGCGCACGAAGTCGACGGCCCCGAGGTCGAGCCGCTCCAGGGCCAGCAGGTTGGTCAGGTTGCTGACCGGCAGCAGCAGCGAGGCCGTGCTGGCCAGCCACACCGAGGCGAAGGCGAAGGGCATCGCCTCGACCCCGAGCCGGTCGGCCAGCGTCAGCCCGATCGGCGCCAGCAGCACCGCGGTCGTGTCGATGCTGAGCAGGAACGTCGTGAGCGTCGCCAGCCCGCAGAACAGCACGAACAGCACGACGGTGCGCCCGTTCGCCAGCCGCGCCGTGGTGCCGGCGGCGGCGTCGAACAGGCCGGCGTCGTCGCTCAGGTCGGCGAGGAGCTGGATGAGCGCCAGGAACAGCAGGACCGGCCAGACCCGGTCACCGAGCGCCTCGAGCACTCGCTCAGCGTGGGCCGGAGGCGAGCCAGATCGAGCCGAGGGGAGGCACCCGCACCGAGGCGGCGGCGGGCTGCCCCTGGTGCTGCTCGCCGTCGCCCAGCGCGTGGGCGGTCACCGTGCCGAGGTTGCCGACGCCCGAGCCGCCGTACACCTCGGCGTCGGTGTTGACGACCTCGCTCCACTCACCGGCCCAGGGCAGGCCGATGCGGTAGGACTCCCGCGGCCCCCCGGAGAAGTTGGTGATGTTGACCAGCGCGCTGCCGTCGAGGCCCCACCGCACGAAGGCGACGGTGTTGCCGGCGGCGTCGTCGGCGTCGAGCCAGGTGAACCCGTCGGGGCTGGTGTCCAGCGACCACAGCGCCGCCGACGAGGCGTAGGTGGCGTTGAGGTCGGCGACCAGGCGTCGTACGCCCTCGTGGTCGCGGTCGGACAGCAGCCACCAGTCGAGCTCGCGCTGCTCGGCCCACTCCTGGTACTGGCCGAACTCCTGGCCCATGAACAACAGCTGCTTGCCGGGGTGCGCCCACATCCACGACAGGTAGGCGCGCAGGCCCGCCAGCTGCTGCCACCGGTCGCCGGGCATCTTGCGCAGCAGCGAGCCCTTGCCGTGCACGACCTCGTCGTGGCTGATCGGCAGCACGAAGTTCTCGGAGTAGGCGTAGACCATCGAGAACGTCGCCTCGTGGTGGTGGTAGCCGCGGTGGATGGGGTCGCGGGCGACGTACTGCAGCGAGTCGTGCATCCAGCCCATGTTCCACTTCAGGCCGAAGCCGAGGCCGTCGCTGCTGGTGGGCCGCGTGACGCCCGGCCAGGAGGTGGACTCCTCGGCGATGGTCACCGCGCCGGGGACGTTCTTGTAGACGGTGGCGTTGAGCTCCTGCAGGAACTGCACCGCCTCGAGGTTCTCGCGGCCGCCGTGCACGTTGGGCTGCCACTCGCCGTCGTTGCGCGAGTAGTCGAGGTAGAGCATCGAGGCCACGGCGTCGACCCGCAGGCCGTCGACGTGGAACTCCTGCAGCCAGTACAGGGCGTTGGCGACGAGGAAGTTGCGGATCTCGCGGCGCCCGAAGTTGAAGACGTAGGTGCCCCAGTCGGGGTGCTCGCCGCGGCTGGGGTTGGGGTCCTCGTAGAGCGGGGTGCCGTCGAAGCGGGCCAGCGCCCACTCGTCCTTGGGGAAGTGCGCGGGCACCCAGTCGACGATGACGCCGATGCCGGCCTGGTGCAGCGCGTCCACGAGCCGGCGGAAGCCGTCGGGGTCGCCGAAGCGCGACGTGGGCGCGTAGTAGGAGGTGACCTGGTAGCCCCAGGAGCCGCCGAACGGGTGCTCCATCACGGGCAGGAGCTCCACGTGGGTGAAGCCCATCTCGACGACGTACTCGACCAGGCTCTCGGCCAGGTCGTCGTAGGTGTAGGAGCCGCTGCCGGGGTGGTGGCGCCAGGAGCCGAGGTGGACCTCGTAGACCGACATCGGCTGCTGGTCGGGGCGCTCGACCTCGGCGCGGGCGGTCATCCACTCGTCGTCGCCCCAGGTGTGGTCGCTGCGGAAGGTGACCGAGGCGGTGTGCGGCGGCACCTCGGTGTGGAAGGCCATCGGGTCGGCCTTGTCGCGCCAGTGGCCGTCGGCCCCGCGGACGTGGAACTTGTAGGCCTCGCCCGACCCCACGCCGGGCACGAAGCACTCCCACACGCCGGAGGAGCCGGCCGGCGACATCGGGGCGCGCGAGCCGTCCCAGCCGTTGAAGCCACCCCGCACCTGGACCTCCTCGGCGGCGGGGGCCCAGACGCGGAAGACGGTGCCCCCGTCGACCACGTGGGCACCGAGCGCCTCCCACAGCCGCTCGTGGCGCCCCTCGTTGATCAGGTGCAGGTCGATCTCGCCGATCGGGTGGCTCATCAGGGTGTTCCTCCGGGATTTGCTGCGATGCGGCGTACCGCCGTCAGGGGGATGTCTACCCAACCAGGGCGGTTGCGTGCCTCGTAGCCCACCTCGTAGACGGCCTTGTCGGCCTCGTAGGCGTCGACGAGCGAGCGCTCGACCTCGCCGAGGTCGGCCGAGCCCGCGGACCTCTCCTGGGCCCGGCGGGCGAGGTAGCCCTCGAGGAAGGCCGCACGGGAGCGTGCGAGCCAGGCGTCGGCGACCGCCGGGTCCATCGCGCGCTCCTTGACCACCGAGCGGGCGGCGTAGTCGAAGGAGCGCAGCATGCCCGCGACGTCGCGCCACGGCGAGTCGGGCAGGCGCCGCTCCTCGAGCTCCTTGGCGGGCTCGCCCTCGAAGTCGACGATGCGCCAGACGGCGCCGCCCTCGGCCGCCTGCCGCAGCGTCTGGCCGAGGTGCAGGTCGCCGTGGACGCGCTGCACCTGCTGGGCGTCGAGGTCGGCCAGGGCGTCGAGCACGCGGTGCAGCCCGGCGGCGCTGGGTGCGAGGTCGGGGAGGCCGACCAGGGCGGCCTCGAGGCGGGTGCGCATGCGCGCGGCCACGGAGGCGCCCTCGACGGTGCCGGTGCCGAACTGCTCGCGCAGCGCGGCGTGCACGTCGGCGACCGCGACGCCCAGGGCGTGCGCGTCGTCGACGAAGCCGTCGGGCGACCCGGTGGCCGCGCTGGCCAGCGCCAGCTCCCAGCCGTCAGAGGCGCCGGGGAGGAACGTCTGGAGCATGGCGAGGTCGACCAGGTCGTCACCGGTGCCGGCCTGCGCCCAGCCGTGCAGCGGGGCGACGTACGGCGTGCCGGCGCGGGTGAGCGCGTCGTGCACCTCGATGTCGGGGTTGCGGCCCGGCGTCACCTTGCGGAAGAGCTTGAGCAGGACCTCGGTGCCGAAGCGCACCGAGGTGTTGCTCTGCTCGCCGGTGAGCACGGTGGCCGGCAGCCCGGGGTCGAGCACCGGGCCGACGGCCTCGGAGGGCTCGACCCGGTGGAACGACGCCCCGCCGACCGGCGTGGCACCGCCGGGCTCGGTGTCGGCGAAGAGCCGCAGGAACCGCGCCATGGCGTCGGCGTCGTGCACCGCGTCGTAGGTCCAGGCGCCCTCGTGGCGGCCCAGCAGCGAGCCGGTCAGGCCGGGCTGCTCCTCGCGGTGGTGCACCAGCGGCATCTGGTAGACCTCGGGCTCGCCACCGTCGTCGTACTGCACGGTGAGCAGCTCGAGCGTCACCAGCGCCGCACCGGCGCCCTCGCCCGGCAGCGTCGCGATGCGGTCGACGTCGACGACCTCGTGGCCGCGGCCCTTGCCGGCGAACCACCGCGAGCGGTCGAGGTAGGCCGTCATCTGCGGGTGCCTCACGCGGCGCCCCCCGCACGACGCACGGACAGCACGTGCGCCGGCTCGACGAACGGGTCGAGGTGCACGTAGTCGTGCTCGCCCCACTCCCAGACCTGGCCGGTGATCTCGTCGGTGACGGTGAACCGGTCGTGCCAGTCCATGCCCAGTGCGGGCATGTCGAGGTGCACCGTCGTGGTGTGGGCGGCGTACGGGTCGACGTTGAGCACCACGATCACCGTGTCCTGCTCCGGGCCCTCGCCCTCGGTCTTGCTGAAGACCAGCACCGCGTCGTCGTCGGCCGAGTGGATCGTGACGTTGCGCAGCCGCTGCAGGGCGGGGTGCGCCTCGCGGACCTCGTTGAGCCGGGTCAGGTACGGCGCCAGCGTCTCGCCGCGCTCGGCCGCGCCGTCCCAGTCACGGACCCTGAGCTGGAACTTCTCGGAGTCGAGGTAGTCCTCGGTGCCGGGCCGCAGCGCCACGTGCTCGTAGAGCTCGAAGCCGGCGTACACGCCCCAGCTCGGCGAGCTCGTGGCCGCGAGCGTCGCCCGGATCTTGTAGGCCGGCGGGCCGCCGTACTGCAGGAAGGCCGGGAGGATGTCGGGGGTGTTGACGAAGAAGTTGGGGCGCAGCACCTCGGAGGTCTCGTGCGAGACCTCGCGGAGGTACTCCGCGATCTCCCAGCGGGCGTTGCGCCAGGTGAAGTAGGTGTAGCTCTGGTGGAAGCCGACGGTCGCCAGGCCGCGCATCATCGGCGGCTTGGTGAAGGCCTCGGACAGGAACAGCACGTCGGGGTCGGTCGCCCGGACCCGGCCGAGCAGCCACTCCCAGAAGTCGACCGGCTTGGTGTGCGGGTTGTCGACGCGGAAGATCCGCACGCCTCGGTCCATCCAGAACCGCAGCACCCGCTCGCACTCGGCGTAGATGCCGTCGCGGTCGCGGTCGAAGTTGATCGGGTAGATGTCCTGGTACTTCTTGGGCGGGTTCTCGGCGTAGGCGATGGTGCCGTCGGAGCGCACGGTGAACCACTCGGGGTGCTCCTGCGCCCACGGGTGGTCGGGGGCGGCCTGCAGGGCGTAGTCGAGCGCGACCTCGAGGCCGAGGCGGCGGGCCTCGGCGACGAAGGCGTCGAAGTCGTCGAGGGTGCCGAGATCGGGGTGCACCGCGTCGTGGCCGCCGTGCCTGCTGCCGATCGCCCACGGCGAGCCCACGTCGTCGGGCGTGGGGGTCAGCGTGTTGTTGGCGCCCTTGCGGTTGACCTCGCCGATCGGGTGGATGGGCGGCAGGTAGATCACGTGGAAGCCCATGTCGGCCACGGCCCGCAGCCGTCGCAGCGCCGTGCGGAAGGTGCCGCTGACGGTCTTCCCGGTGGCCTCGTCGACGTGGGCGCCCTCGGAGCGCGGGAAGAACTCGTACCAGCTGGAGTAGAGCGCCCGCTCGCGGTCGGCGAAGAACGGGTAGGGGCCCTCGGTGGTCAGCAGCTCGCGCAGCGGGTGGGCGGCGAGCAGCTCGGCCAGCCGGGGGTCCTCGGCGGCGGCCAGGCGCACCTCGACCGGTCGCGCGGCGTCGGCGGTCGTGCTCAGGGTCGTCGTGAGCAGCTCGGTCTCGGCGGGGGAGAGGTCGTGGTCTGCCTCGACGCGCCTCAGCAGCAGCCCGAGCTCGGTGAACATCACCTCGACGTCGACCCCCGCGCGGATCTTGATCGGGCCGTCGTGCAGCCAGGTGCCGAGCGGGTCGCCCCACGCCTGCACCTCGAAGGTCCACGGCCCCACGGTGTCGGGACGCACGGTCGCGGCCATCCGCGAGACCTCGCCCTCGACCGGCGCCATCGTGACCGGGTCGCGCCGTACGCCGCTCGGGTCGGTGAGGACCACCTCGGCGCCGAGCTGGTCGTGCCCCTCGCGGAAGACCAGCGCGGTCACCTCGAAGCTCTCGCCCTCGGTGGCCTTGGCGGGGTTGCGGCCGTGCTCGACGACCGGGGTGACGTCCATGACGGGGATGCGTCCGACCATGCGTCCACTCAACCGGCCGCGGGCCCGCGACGCAAACGGGTGCCGCTAGACCAGGAGGCGGGTTCCGGACCGGTTTCCGACCGTTGTTGGATCGTTCCAAGGATTCTCGCCTACAGTCCCTCCCGTGCGAGCCATCCGTCGATTCACCGTCCGCCCGGTCCTGCCCGAGAAGCTCTCGGCCCTCTCCGACCTGGCCACCAACCTGCGCTGGTCGTGGAGCCCCGAGACGCAGGACGTCTTCGCCGCCCTCGACCCCGAGCTGTGGCGCTCCAGCGGGCACGACCCCGTCAAGACGCTCGGCGCCCTGCCGACCTCGCGGCTCGAGGAGCTGGCCAAGGACAAGGCCTTCGGCAAGCAGCTCGCCGCGGCGCACGCGGGGCTGCAGGACTACCTGACCTCCGACCGCTGGTTCCAGAAGCAGGTCGCCGGCACGAAGGGCAGGGGTGGCCGGGAGGGCCGCACCGACCTGCCGCGCGCGATCGCCTACTTCAGCTCCGAGTACGGCATCACCTCGGTGCTCCCGCAGTACTCCGGCGGCCTCGGCATCCTCGCCGGCGACCACCTCAAGACCGCCAGCGACCTCGGCATCCCGCTGATCGGCGTCGGCCTGCTCTACCAGATGGGCTACTTCCGCCAGTCGCTCTCGCGCGAGGGCTGGCAGCAGGAGAGCTACCCCGTGCTCGACCCCGACGGGCTGCCCATCACCGCGCTGCGCGAGGCCGACGGCACCCAGTGCGTGGTGCGCCTCGCCGTGCCCGGCGACCACGAGCTGGTCGCCCGCGTCTTCGTCGCGCAGGTCGGCCGCGTGCCGCTGCTGCTGCTCGACACCGACGTCGAGGACAACCCGCAGCACCTGCGCGAGGTCACCGACCGGCTCTACGGCGGCACCGCCGAGCACCGGCTGCGCCAGGAGCTGCTCCTCGGCATCGGCGGCGTGCGCGCGGTGCGGGCCTACTGCCGCATCACCGGCCACCCCGCCCCCGAGGTCTTCCACTGCAACGAGGGCCACGCCGGCTTCCTCGGCGTCGAGCGGATCCGCGAGCTCACGGTCACCGAGGCGGGCCCGCAGCTCGACTTCGACACCGCCCTCGCCGTCACCCGCGCCGGCACCGTCTTCACGACCCACACCCCGGTGCCGGCCGGCATCGACCGCTTCCCGCGCTCGCTGGTCGAGCAGTACTTCGGCCCGCAGAGCCCCGTGCCCGGCGTGCCCGTCGACCGGATCCTGGCGCTGGGCGCCGAGGACTACGCCGGTGGTGACGGCGGGGTCTTCAACATGGCCGTGATGGGATTCCGCCTCGCCCAGCGCGCCAACGGCGTCTCCGAGCTGCACGGCGAGGTCAGCCGCGGCATGTTCAACGGCCTGTGGCCCGCCTTCGACGAGGCCGAGGTGCCGATCAGCTCGATCACCAACGGCGTCCACGCCCCCACCTGGGTCGGCCGCGAGGTCTTCGAGCTCGCCGCGGCGCAGGGCGTCGACGTCGACGCCGCCGGCGACGAGCTGTGGGACGTCGTCGACCAGGTGCCCGGCAAGGACCTGTGGTCGACCAAGCGGGCGCTGCGCGCCAAGCTCATCGAGGACGCCCGGCGCCGGCTCCGCAAGTCGTGGGAGCAGCGGGGTGCCGCCCCGGCCGAGCTCGGCTGGATCGACTCCGCGCTCGACCCCGACGTGCTCACCATCGGCTTCGCGCGACGGGTGCCGTCGTACAAGCGGCTCACGCTGATGCTGCGCGACCCCGAGCGCCTCAAGCGCCTCCTGCTCGACCCCGAGCGCCCGGTGCAGCTCATCATCGCCGGCAAGAGCCACCCCGCCGACGACGGCGGCAAGCAGCTGATCCAGCAGATCGTGCGCTTCGCCGACGACCCGGAGGTGCGTCACCGGATCGCGTTCCTGCCCAACTACGACATCGCGATGGCCCAGCCGCTCTACCCCGGCTGCGACGTCTGGCTCAACAACCCGCTGCGCCCCTACGAGGCCTGCGGCACCTCCGGCATGAAGGCCGCGCTCAACGGCGGCCTCAACCTCTCCATCCTCGACGGCTGGTGGGACGAGTGGTACGACGGCAGCAACGGCTGGGCGATCCCGTCGGCCGACGACGGCAGCGGTGCCGGTGCCGAGCTCGACAACGGCCGGCGTGACGACATCGAGGCCGGCGCGCTCTACGACCTGCTCGAGAAGGACGTCACGCAGCGCTTCTACGACCTCGACGCCGACGGCCTGCCGGTGCGCTGGATCGAGATGGTGCGGCACACGCTGAAGTCGCTCGGCCCCAAGGTCCTCTCGACCCGGATGCTCAAGGACTACGTCGCGGAGCTCTACTCGCCGGCGGCCGTGGCCTCCCGGTCGATGAACGACTCCTACGACGGCGCCCGTGAGCTCGCCGCCTTCCGGTCGCGGGTCACCGACGGCTGGTCCGACGTCCGCGTCGAGCACGTCGAGAGCGAGGGCCTGCCCGACGTGCCCGAGATCGGGGTGGGCCTCGACGTCCACGCCTACGTCTCGCTCGGCGGGCTCGACCCCGCCGACGTCGTGGTCGAGGTCGTGCACGGCCGCGTCGGCGCCGACGACCGGCTCACCGACACCGGCGCGCAGGCGCTGTCGCTGGGGGAGACCTACGAGGGCGGTCGCCACCGCTTCGACGGCCACCTCACCCTCGACCGCGCCGGCGCCTTCGGCTACACCGTCCGCGTCCTCCCGGCCCACCCCGGCCTGGCCACCCCCGCAGAGCTCGGCCTCGTCGCCCTGGCCTGACCCCCCTGACCGGCACGGGTCGGCGGTGGTTGCTCCCGCCGACCCGTGCCTGTGACTCGGCTGCGGATTACCCGCCTGAGCGGGTAATCCGCAGCTCGATGTCAGGTCCGGGTCGCTCGCGACCCCTCGTGACGACCCAGACCTGACATCGAGATCACCAGGACTGCAGCCGACCGGGCTCGGCCGTCCACAGTCGCGGGTCGTGGTTGCGCCCGGCTCGGCCGTACGCCGCCACCAGCCGCGACGCCACCTCGTCCTCGTCCCCCGGCCCCTGCCCCACGACGACCACGTGCTCGAGGCCGAGCCGCGCCATCGCCTCGCGTCGCCGCTCGTCCCGACGGTGACGAGCAGCGCTGCGATGAGCAGCGCCGTCGTAGTCGGCGGCGACCCCGGCCTCCGGGTCGAGGAGGTCCGGCGACCCGACCGGTCGTCCGTCGGGACCCAGCACCATCCAGTTGCACCGTGGAGCCTGCAGCCCGGCGACCTCCGTCCAGACGTGCCGCAGCCACGTCTCGCGTGGGGAGAGGCTGCGGACGTCCGCCGCGCTCAGGGCGCCGGTCACGCGGGTCCTGCCGCACCGCGGGAGGTCGTGCCGGTCGAGCGCCCGCAGGCGCGCGAGGTCGACGACCCCGGCTGCGAGCGCCATGTCGACGGCCACCAGCGCAGCGACGTCGTCGGGCGCGCGGCTCAGCTCCCAGAGCAGCGCGGCGTACGGCTCGACGCACGGCACGCCGTGGACGACGACGACATCCGGGGCCCTCGCCGGCCGGACGACCCGCACCTGTGTCGCGGGGTGGAGCGTGCGTCCCGGCGGCAGCACGAGCGGCACGGGCAGGTCGGCGCCGCCGAGCCCGTGTCCGTCGAAGTACGCCGCGCCGTGCATCAGCAGGCTGGCCCAGCCCCCGACCGCGCCGCCGGGGGGCAGCCGCTGAGCCTGTTCGAGCACCCGTTGCTGCGGTCGGTGCCCGACCGTCGCCGGGACGCAGCGACCGGGCGACGTACGCCGGAAGCGAGGGCCGCGGGCCTGTCCCGGCGTGGGGCCTGTGACACCGGCCGGGTCGATCACGAGGGGAACCACCAGTCCGGCAGGGCGAGGGACGCGGGGGCGGAAGTGCTCGGGCATGGCGCACCCTCGCGCGGATCGCGGGTCCGTGGCCTCCGTCGGCGTGGGCTGTGGACAACTCGGTGTCAGGATCGGGCTGTGGACGCCCACTGTCGACGACCCGATCCTGACGACGAGCGGCGGATTACCCGCCTGAGCGGGTAATCCGTACGCTCGACCGCGTGATCGAGCTGAGGAGTCCTGCGGAGATCGAGCAGATGCGGCCGGCGGGACGGTTCGTCGCCGACGTCCTGCAGGCGCTGGTCGAGGCCGCCGACGTGGGGGTCAACCTGCTCGAGCTCGACGCGCTCGCGCACCGCATGATCACCGAGCGCGGGGCGGAGTCGTGCTACATCGACTACCACCCGTCGTTCGGGGCGATGCCGTTCGGCAAGGTGCTGTGCACCAGCGTCAACGACGCGGTGCTGCACGGCCTGCCGCACGACTACACCCTCCAGGACGGCGACCTGCTCAGCGTCGACTTCGCGGCGAGCGTCGACGGGTGGGTGGCCGACTCCGCCCGCAGCGTCGTCGTCGGCACCGCCGACCCGCGCGACCTGGCGCTGATCGACACCACCGAGCGGGCGCTGGCCGCGGCGATCGAGGTCGCCCGACCGGGGCAGCGGCTGGGCGACGTCGGGGCCGCGATCGGCGACGTGGCCCGGGCCGACGGCCTGTCGATCAACCTGCAGTTCGGCGGCCACGGGGTCGGCCGCACGATGCACGGCGAGCCGCACGTGCCGAACGACGGTCGCCCCAAGCGCGGCTTCAAGCTGCAGCCCGGTCTGGTGATCGCGATCGAGCCGTGGTTCCTGCAGACGACCGACGAGCTGCGCACCGACCCCGACGGCTGGACGCTGCGCAGCGCCGACGGCTCGCGGGGCGCGCACTCCGAGCACACCATCGCCATCACCGACGGCGACCCGGTGGTGCTGACCGCCCGCCCGTGACGCGCTAGGTGTAGTTCCTCGTGACGTTGTGAACGCGGTCGGCTGGGGTGAGGCCTCCGATGCCAGTGTGGGGTCGGTGGTGATTGTAGAAGTGGACCCAGTCGGCGTAGGTCGCTGATCGGGCCTGGTCGGACAGGTAGATCTGGGCGTAGGCCCACTCGC